>CAYZAH010000006.1:0-22571 GCA_964475805.1 uncultured Pirellulales bacterium
GCAGAATAGTGTGACACTCCTGAATCGAAAGACAGGAGAAACAGGGAATACAAAGCATGCCTACGTGAGAGAGCTATAGCACGTCTACTCGACCATTGTGTCACCCGCCAATCAAGGTGTAGTTTAGCTCGCCATTCTTTGGCTTTTACATGGTTATGTACGACCAAGAGACTTCATGTACTTCTTGGATTTTTTAAGTCCCATCCGGGATGCTTTCTTCTTCACCGTGTCGAGTGACCGTCCCAGTTTCGCAGCCACCGTGGCTGTACGGTTGTTTGGGAATAGTCTCTTAAGCAAGGCAACATCACTCTTCGACCACAAGCCCATGACGCGTTGTTTCTTCTCCATTGCAAGGCTCCTTTCATCTAATTTGATTTCTCTCTATTGTTTTCTTCTTTGCATTCTAAGGTGGGCCTACATATGAGTCAGCTCGGGTCCGATGCGCCCGTTCTTCTCGCTTTTTGTAATGGGTCAAAGCGCTCTCCCGGCTGTCGAAATCCACGTCTGTGTACAACAACGTCGTATTGCCTATCAGAATCTCGTCCCCATCGGTCCAAGCCGTACTCTCGACGACCCTGCGTCCGTTGACGAACACGCCGTGCTTGCTCTGCATGTCCTCCGCAAAATAGCGATTTCTTTTCTTCTCGAACCATATACGTAGATGCTTTCGTGAGACCGACGCATCCAAGACTTGCAGTGAAAGGGCCTCATCTCGGCCGATCATACTGGTCCGCCGACCAAGCGGCAGGTATGGCATAATGAGGTAGACGCTCCGGATAACCGGATTGATGAGCCTTACAGGCTATGTCCTAACGCCACCGCTTTTTCGAACCTCGAGCCTGGAAGTTGGACCGATACTCCACTGCTCCAGCACATCCTAGTTTATCAATAGATCTGTAGGGAGAGCAAGGGCCGACCTTATCTCCGTATTTCAAAACTTCAGGAATGATGCTCAACCTCCCGAGCGGATTATGAAGAACCCGGGCTATGAGCCAACCATTGTCTATTCGCTTTGGAGTGGTCGCTGGAATCCGACTATTCATACAATAGAGAGAGCTGGCTCAACAGATCGTATTCGGGAATTATTGGCATGTCAGGAACGAGGATCTTGAGAAATTTCGGATGAATAATAATGACTTTTCGTGCGCGAGAGTACAATTCAAAGTGATGATGTGTCTCCGACAAATCCAATTTGGGGTAATCGGGAGGTTCACCTATCCTTAGTCTCAAGCGTCCTGCGATCACACCGAGGATTTTTTCCTTTTCTTCTGATAACCAACCATCCTTTTTGTACCACATGGATATGTCCTGTTTCGGCACATCAAATAGTGCAAAGCCGTTATAGAACGTCAAGAAGCGAAAGCCCGAATCAAGGACATCACCAGTTCCTTTGACGAGCGCTGCCAATTCAGGGTCGTTGACGTTTGTTCCCACCGATTCTCTCATCTCTCTTATTCTTTGTAATAGTGATTTAGACATAGCAAAAGAAGCTCCCAGTACGCCCGCGTCGATCATAGGCTAGCATATGCTGATGAATTCTTCACTCTTTTTCAAGATCAATCTCACGTTTCTCCATGGCGTAATGAATCACCGATGGAGAGCTCCGGGTCAACACCTAAATATCTGGTGCTACGAAAATCTCCTTTGAGACATCCTCTCACGACCCATCAACCGTGCTTCGTCATGTGCCTGGACAGGCTTCGGACTTTGGGGTACAATCGCAATTGATGTTGTGAATCTGTTAGTTTAAGCCGATGAATAAATTTACTGCACGTATCGCAATGCAAAGAAGGAAGCCTCCAGAGAGTAGATACTGAACTCGGTAAATACTTTGTGGAATCTCGATTGGGAGACACCTGTATGTATTTGGTCGCCATGAATGATGATATAATGTGCACGAGCAAAGCCGGAAACAAGATTTACTGGATGTTGACCAGCGAGATTGGCGCCAAGAATTTCGAGCTTCGCTACGTAGAAATCCCTCCCGGTGGTCAAAGCAGCTACGGCCACCACGCACACGAACACGAAGTCTTTGTGGTAGAGGGCGAAGGTATTATAAAGCTCAAGGAGGGTCAAGAGAGACTGTGTCCAGGCTTAGGGGTGTTCGTGTCAGGGGGCGAAGAGCATCAATGGATTAATTCAAGCCCAAAGAGGCCCTTGGGTTTTGTATGTGTTGTGCCGGCAGGAGCGGAGGCAGAATTGAAACCGCCTTGTGAGTAATATATGGAAGGGACAAGAAAGAAAAAGGCCGTCCAGTTCGGAGCCGGCAATATCGGTCGCGGGTTTATAGGGCAGCTCTTATGGGAAGCAGGCTTTGAAATTACCTTTGTGGATACGGACAAACGGCTCGTGGCCATGCTCAACGACCGTGGCCAATATCCGCTTCAACTGTTGGATGCTTACGGGAAAAAGCGGCGAACGGTGATGATTGATGGCTTCACAGCAATTACGACAGATCGGTCGGGCAAAGTAGCTGCAGCAATCGGGCACGCCTCGCTGGTAAGCACAGCCGTTGGTGTCAAGAACATCGAGGCTGTTTCTTGTTTATTAGCAGAAGGGCTCGGTCAGCGTTTCGAACGGAATCCAATCCCTTTAGACATTTTTCTGTGTGAGAATATGTTTGGAGCCGCCGACCTGCTTGAGAAACAGGTCATGCAACACCTCCCAGAACCTGCACAGCGGTGGGCCAAAAAGAACATCGGTTTTGTGGGCACAAGCGTCGCCCGGATGGTTGCCAGCGGCGGCCAGCAAAGACGAAGAGAGTCGTTGCTAATCACGGCGGATTCACACCGTAGGCTGCCCTATGATGGCCAGGCTTCAAAGGCCGGTGATCCCGGTATTGACGGCTTTTATCCGGTGCAGCACTTCAGAGCGGAAATGGAGCGGAAACTGTTCACGCATAACCTCGGCCATGCCTCGCTGGCTTACCTCGGATACTTAAGAGGTTACACGTATATACACGATGTGTTTGAGGATGGGCTAATACGCTCTGCTTTTGAAGGCGCTCTCGATGAAACAAGTCAGGCTTTGCTGAAACGCTATCCTGATGCACTGGATCCTCAGGAACACCAGCACGTCAGAGGTGATGTTCGCATTCGCTTTGGAAATCCAATGATGGAAGACACCATCGTAAGGGTAGCCAAAGATCCCATTCGCAAGCTCGGACCGCAAGATCGGCTTATCGGTAGCGCCCAGTTGTGTGTGGAGGAAGGGATATTTCCAGAAAATATCGCTCGTGTCTGCGGTGCGGCACTATGCTATGATTTCGAGGAGGACGTCGAGGCCTTGAAGCTGCAGGGAATGATCAAAGCACAAGGGGTTGAAAAGACTCTCGAACAGGTATCACATATCAAAGTCGACGTGCCATTGGGGCAGAAGATCATCGAATCCTATCACTATTGGCAGAAAAGCTAAAGATGAACAATACAGGTGTGTCCCACAGCGAAAAGCCCGACGAAAGCCAAGCGGTCCCAACTCGAAACAGGTAATTTAAGTTGTCTGGTTAAAGTATCTCCGATGACCCAAGTAGATTACAACAGCATTTGGTTCTCCAAATTGCGCGTCTCTCCTACACTGGTTACATAGATCCCGGAACGGTCTTTGATGGGGCACTTATTCTGGCAAATCCCGCAACCCACGCACAGTTCGGGATCAACATGAGGCTGTTGCACAATACTCTTTTCTCCCGATCCATTCGTCACCTCAACTTCCTCGACCCAGATTGCTTTGGTCGGCGTAGGGCAGTGCTCTTCGCACACAATACAGGGACGAGCCGATGCGTAAGGAAGGCAGCGATTCTTGTCTACGAAAGACTGGCCGATTTTTGTCTTCTGTTTTTCCTCCAAAGATAACTCGCGGATGGCGTCAGTAGGACACACTTGGCCGCAGAGCGTACACTCATATTCACAATAGCCGATATCCATATTCAACAAAGGTGTCCACAGTCCTTTGATCCCCGCCTCCAGTCCGGCCGGCTGTATGGCGTTGGTGGGACATACCTTCATACATTCACCACAGCGGATACATCGATTCAGGAAGTCTTGTTCCTCCACTGCCCCAGGCGGCCGAATTAAGGCTGGATTGAAAGCACGACCCGAAGCTTGGGGGTGAATTTTAGACAGACAGGCGCCTCCTACTCCTATTGTCCCTGCAGTCAAGGCCGTTCGGCGCCCGAGGTTTATCCCGGGACCTTTGCCTAACCTGAAGAAGTTCAGGAACCAACGTGCTATGACGTTATCTGACCTTTTTTCCATGAGTTACCCCTTGATGGTACAGCGAATTCAAAGGAGATTGCCTGCTTTGGACAAACGGCCTCACAGTTCCAGCAAAACATACATTCCGCCGGCTTCCAGGCGTCGGGCGGGTCGGAGGCACCATCGGGATTCGCTCCTGCCGGACAAACCGCTACACAAAGCCGGCAATGGTTACAAGCCTCATCGTCTTTCTTGAGTCGTAAGAGGGGATTCTTACCCGCCAACCCCAACAATGCTCCCAGGGGGCAGACATACCGACACCAGAAACGGTGTCTCCAGAGGTTGAGAACAAGGATACCACCGAATAGGATTCCAATAGGAATGCCCCAATGGTATTGAGGGGCTTTTTCGATGAGCAGGTAGTTACGTAGTACGTCATACACTGGCTCCGATACGCTTGTAACTCTCACGCTCCCGACGCCCGGATCCTTCTCATAAAGCCATGCGAACATGGCGTGCAAGCCTGAGTTAAGCGCCGGGAATACCGCTGTTGCCATGGATCGGTAAAGAACTGAGAAAGGATCGACCCAGCCGATGAGGTTGAGCCCCGTGAGAGTCCCGGCCAGAAGGCCGATCAGAATCAGGTATTTCAATTTTTGGCGATGGCTGTATTCGGCTCTTTTCAATCGGGTGGGTAAGGAGCCCCCTCGTAGTTGGGTCATCATCTGATGCAATGTGCCAAAGGGACAGATCCAACCGCAGAACCAACGTCCAAAAAGCACTGAAACACCTAAAGTCCCGAAAGACAAAAACAATGTCAAAGGAATAGTGGCACCTACCAGCCACGTCGTGACGAGCACGAGCGGATCCAACTCGAAGAAGAGGGCCACAGGTCCCCCCGTCCGGTTGATCGGGTGATAAGCCGTCTGCAAGAACAGGTAGAAGAATAGCAGCAGACACAATACCTGGATAGACCGACGCAGCCAGACGATCCCGCTCACTTTGTGAATGCTTCGTCCCACCGAAACCTCAGACTAAAGACTCTGTCGGCGACAGTGAAGCAAAGTCCATGGTCCCTAAGCCGCGGTTCGCTCCTTCCACGATATGGGCGATCTTTTTCGGCTCCATATCCAGGAGTGTAGCGCCGAAAGCATCGATCGCTACCGGGTCGACACCCGCGACGATAGTGTCCTTCCGCTTGACGTCCTCCAGGTTACCACCCACCGGACCATTGACTGGGAGCACTCGAATTCCATCCAGAACCGTGAGCTTGGGCTTAACGAAGGCGGCCAGATCGGGCAGAACATTTGTAAGGTCCTGATGAAACCGATTCCGAGACCCACCACAGACGCCCATCAGGTTTTTCATCCCTAACGTGGCTCCCGCCAGACGGTGATGTTTAGCGATCGGAACATTGATAAAAACATCGGTTTCTATCATGTCGGCGTAGATTTCCCACTCTTTGAGGGCTTTACCGTTGAGCGCCATCTTCTTGTACTTACGCCGATCGAGTTGAACGACGCGGGCTCCCGCTTTCTCCGCCATGGGCTGAATGCGCGAGTTGGGATAGGTCCGTTCGGCGGCATTGCACGGATTATCACCTACGATCACTTCTTTCGCCCCTGCCTCGAAGCACATCGTGATGATGGTAGCCACTACGTCAGGATTCGTATTGCCGGCCTGCTCAGGTGTGCGATCCCAGGCGATATTCGGTTTCACCCAAACGACCTGGCCCTTGGAAACGAATCGGGACATGCCTCCGAGAGCCTGGACGGCTTGGCGCGTCAGTCGAGCAGCCTCTTCGGTGATCCCCTCAGTTTCCGCCGGAGACGTGCGATACTTGGCAATGCTCATCTTTGGCACCGTTGCCGACTTTGCGAATCCCGCGTGGAGAAGACCCGCTTCCAGAGTGGCGCCGGCTAGCGCAACTCGTTTGAGAAAGACTCTTCTACTTAGACCAGCCATAGTGATTACCTCCCGTAGCTTTTGGATTCATTGTTAAATACAAAGTATCAGGAACGCGAATTGTACTGTAGCGGGGGTGCACGAGGACGGCAACCCGCATAGATGTATTCTCAGACAATGGGTTTGGTCGCCAATATCTTGCAATGCAGTACTAGAAACCGCTTTCGGGAATAGGCGGCCCAATCGGCCAACTCAGCTTGAACGTATTGCCGGCCGGGTAAGCGGAAACTTCCTCGACGTGCGAGTCCACGAATACGGCGTTCGCCGTACCGTTGTTTATATGGGACATGGACGTGTTGTGGTACGTCCCGAAGCTGTCGGTATTGCAATTCGGCGTGGAGCGCAGGTTGTTGTCATTGATGCTCGCGCCGTTGATGCCCGAAATGGACCACGTGTTTTCCTCGGAGAAGAAGAACACGTGCGACGGATTCACGACCATTCCTTCCTTATTTATCCTGTCGAAGCCCCCCACCTTGTACTGAGCGGGCACGTAATTCATTCCGTCTCCGTTGAGGTAGGAATTCATGCAGTAGCTGTACTGTGGCTCGATGGGAATGGTCGTACCATCGCAGTTGCGACAGCCCATCATCTTGGCCACGATGTTGAATTCAGGGCACAAGTTGATATCTTTGTCCTTCAGGTAAGGCCAGAAGCACCCGGCATCCTCCGGCCTGTTGTGGAGGTTCATACTGGCGTTGTGCCAACGACAGCCGCCATAGTTGCTTTTGTAGAGCCAACTGAAAGAATAAGGAAAGACGTTGTCATTGTCGTCCAGATACAACCTGCCCGCCAGACCGTAGTTCTTCAGGTTGTGCTTGCACAAAATCCCTCTGGCCTGTTTCTTCACTCGTTGCAAGGCCGGCATCAGGACGGCCAGCAGGATAGCGATAATGGCAATCACAACCAGAAGTTCTATCAGTGTGAAGCCCCTTGGTCTTTGCATGATGTGCCCCTTTCTTATTCTTCGGTTACTCAACATTCGCTCAGCCTTTTTTGCGCTTGCTATGGTCATTAAAGCAATGCAGTAATTTGATCGCATTCTTATTCTCTATATGATAGTACACTTTCGTACCCTCATGTCTGCAGCTTAGAACACCTTTGTCTTTCATCATATTGAGCTGCTGACTTGTTATGGCTTGTTTGCTGGTAAGCGCTTCCACAATATCGCCGACACACATTTCCGTGGCCTGCAGGAGTTCGACAATCTGGAGCCGGACCGGATGCGCCATCACCTTGAGAATCTCGGCGGTATATTCCGCTGTTTTCCTGTCCATCTTTATATGAAGAATATATCTGTTGTTGGTGTTATATCGTAGATATCTTAAACTGAGCGAGTGCTTTTCTTAATTCTTCATTTCGGGGAGCCGCAACGCCAGGCGCCGGCTTTTCTCCGCTTAAATAGTAGACAGGCAGAGTCACCCCAATATGAAAATCTAATATGCCTTCATCGCAAAGTTCTTTTGCAATGCGATGCACTTCATTATCTGACTGGTCCTTAAAGCTTAGGACCTCACCCGTCCCCACTTCGGCATCGTTTCCTTCAATATACGTAAACCGATAATGCTGAGAACTCAATAGTTTGCCGATGACCTTTCGGGCAATATCATTGTTGTTGAGAAGACCTGCGGCTTTTTCACTCAAATCCATATTCTATATCCTCCCTGTCCGTTTGATATGTTTTGGTGAGATTCTTTCCCTTAAGCATTGCACACGTTATGTTTCCCTGAGTATGACAGCAGCGTCTTGTCGAGTCGCTATGAGGGTAGGGATCCAACCGGATAGAACGGATAACGCGGGCGCTGTCAATGGGGCCAGCAACAATAAGCCGGGATCAAGGAGTTTCTCCGTTGCCAATTCTACGCCATTTTCTTGCGTCGCAAGACCAAGCCATCAGCCAACACCAAACCCGGCCATGACTCCTATGGCTCCTCCAAGCAATCCCATGATGAGAAACTTAGATAGAAACAGGAACAATACCGTATCGTCCAACAGCCCAAAGTATTGTTTCTTTGAAGTTTTTCACGACAACTTCTCTTTTACCTGCATCATCTGCGTGTTGTTTGCCCGGATGAACATGAGCGTCAAGAACAACCCGGCAAAACTAATTCAGAGTTTTATAAAATAAGCCCTGAGTTGTGTACTCAACTTGGGCTTGTTCTTGTGAACATAACTGCTCAAGACACTTGATAACTGCATTTTGGTGAAGGCCCAGTCCGAGAGCAATGTCTTCAACGGAACAAGGTCGGCGTCTCAAAAGAGCCAGAATATCCTCCGTGCGAACTAAAGTCTCACATTGTACTTGAATAGCTCGGTTCGCTACAATGATTTCCGCCTTCTCTGAAAGCTGCGAGGTGATCTCTTTTAGTCGTTCAGGGGGCACGGTCATGGCAAAATCTTCGACAGGTGGTCGACTTACGGTATTTACATGAACCTTATCCGGACCAATCAACTTTATGGCGTGAGCAAGGGCGTTAACCTGGGTCTCTACAGTGGTTACTCCACCCAAGAGAAGAATTTCAAGCCAGTAGTCGCCCGCGTAATCATCTCGGAATTTAACTAATCCCTCCAGCATCTTGCCGAAGGGTATATCCGGATGAGGCCTGTTGATATACTGATACAACCACTCGCTGCCAGCATCGAGCGACGGGAGAACCACGTCAGCCACCTTCAAGGAACGTCTTACATCCGGCAACCATAACAATGAACCATTCGTCAGTACTGCGATAGGAATATCGGTCATCTCCTTTATCCTAACGATTACTTCTCCGATCTTCGAATGAAGTGTTGGCTCTCCCGATCCGGAGACCGTTATATAGTCGGGCTTCGATTCAAGCTTGCCTTTAACTTGGTCAATGACCGTATCAGATGAGACCCACTCTTTTCGTTGTGTTGTCTTGTGGGTCGTTTTTCCTAACTGACAGTATATACAATCATAGGTACACGTCTTGAACGGGACCAGATCGATCCCGAGTGAACGACCCAGCCTTCTTGATGGAACCGGACCATATACGTATTCCTGGTTTTTGTGGTCCATGGTTTCGGTAGTCATCATAGAAGGAACTCTCCTAATCGAAGGCTGGAGCGTTACGGCTCAAATAAAATTCGATCTAACCTTTCTCGGATTCGAGGGGTCTGGTGGTTCGGTCGCAATGTGGAACCTCCTATCCAGCGGATTGTATCGCTTCGATATCCCAATACTTCCGACTATTTCTATTCGTGCCTGTGGAATTCCTTTTCTGTTAAGATATGTTTTCACTCGTGTCGTATAGTCGTAATGAACCGGCAGCTCTTGCTGGATGAGTTCCAGGATCTCATCCCGATGAATCCTTGAAGTCTTTGGTGTTGTTTCCGGGCACGTAAACGTCCTTCCCAAAAATTCCTCTATTGTTTGAATGGCCAAACTGATTCCATGGTCTTCCTTGTGTTCTACACGTTTTCTTCTTAGTAGCCAATCAATCACAGTTTCCATGTCATCGCTCGAGTCTTAGTCTTTGAGCCAGTCCGGTACCCGGATATCACTTGCTTCTCCGTCGATAGAACAAATGTACGGCTTGATGTCGAGGATTGCGCTGCCATCCAAAGCATCGATCTTATCAACAAGCATGATTTCATTCTTGATCGAGAGGATCTTGCATCGACTCAGCGCAATAAGATTAGGCCGTACCGGAGCGCGGCATGCAAAAACTCCCGTCAGGGGATTCTTTCTGTTACCTCGCGGGTGGACCTGGAGAATATTCCGTTTTTCGGGTGTGTCGTTTCTGTCAAACCAGTAAAGGACGAATATGTGCGAAAAGCCGTCCAATCCCTTGAGTGCACCGCGGTATTTGTCAAAAATCTGTAGCTTTATTGACCCCCGTTGCTTTCTCACTTTACCCACTGGATATAATGTGAAAAATCTTTCATCGTTCGCCTCATTCATGGTTTCTGCTCCTACGGCTGTATCGGTTACTTTGTAGAAGGCTCCGCAACCGATTGTCGCCAAGCCTTTGAAAAACAAATTGCGTCTTGAGATATTCACCAAAGTTCCCTTTCGAATTCTCATTTGTAAGGCATGCGTCATTCAGCGAATCAACTTCTCCAATTCGTCTGCATAGACCGCTTCGGGCTGCAATCCCACGAGACGCTTGACCTCTCTGCCGTCTTTGATAAAGAGAACGGTCGGTATAGCCATGACGCTGTATCCATCGGCGATAGCCGGTGCGCGGTCGATATTGACTTTACACACAGTAGTCTTTCCAGTGTACTTATCAGCAAGTGAGTTTATGGTCGGAGCGAGCATCCGACACGGAGGGCAGCGATCGGAATAAAGGTCGACAAGAAAAATCCCGCTTGCATGAAGTACCTTGGCCTCAAAATCAGAGCGGTTATTAATGTGGATGACCCCCGAGTCTCCTGAGTTCTCCGGCGCTCCCATTGTCTCTTTGGGTACTGCCTGCTTATCCACTGATGGCGCCGTTCCTTCTTGTGGTTGCACCGATAGCACCGACGCCAATAAGCCCCCAACGATGGCTCCATAGAGAGCACCGCGGAATGGATTGGCCGTCAAGGGGCACGTCCCGGATGAACACTTGCCGAAATAGCCCAGAACGGCACCGATAGCTCCCCCGATCAAGACGCCAAGTAGTAGTTTTATTACCATATTTCTCTGCTCCTTGTGGTCGACGAGACCCATCTATCATTACGCACGTTTATATATCTATAACACTGCCAGCCTGTATCTGCTCAAACTGAGTGGGATATCTTTGCATTATTCGGTCGGTATGCTCAGTGCAGTGGCAAGGAGCGATGAATGAAATCCCTTCCAGTTCGGCGAACTTGGAGAAACCGTGAAAGCCGCCAAGTACACCGTAAATTCGGCCAAGCTCTCTGGCTGTTTGAAGGATTCTCTCCAAACCGGGATGGGCACAACCAGTGATTACAATATTTCCATTTTCGGTTTTCACCACCAAGGATTGCTCTTTTAGAGGCACCCCGAGCGCCCCGGTTGAATAGACACCTGGGGATATTTCTGTCGGCTCTGAAAATGCGTTTGGATGTATGACTTCAGCTTCTGTGTTAAATTTCCGGAAACCCTTCAGTCCATCTACATGGTCCCAATGGTTGTGCGAGAGCACAACTGTATTCACACTCTTAGGATCAATGTTCGCTTTCGCGAAGTTAGCCATGAGCTTTTGGCCGTCGTCTCCAGTGTCAAAGAGGATTGGTTGGCTCCTGTCCACCAAGCACGAAAAAGCCCATCCTGATTCAAATCCCGGTTGGGCGTTGTTATCATAAAGAATGACGATTCTCATGGGGCATCTGGGTCCTTCCTGAAATTCAAAACACAGCCGTGGTTTAGTCCGTCGTCGTGACTTATCCTGCCGCACAATTTTCGTTCAAAGATGAATTTCGAGTCCTCAATTTCCTGTTTAACGTCGTTCAGACTCAGGTGTCTGAATTCCTGGGACGGTTCGTCTTCCAGCGTATGCTTCGGATAAACCGAAAACAGACCATTTTGTCTCAACACACGTTGAGCTTCCAGGTAAAGCTTTTTTCTGTCACCCTTATCCAGATAATGAAGCACATCATAGAATAAGACGACCTCGACGGATTCGCTTTCAAAATCCAAGGTCGTCTGACCCGAGGTTTTCATTATCCTTACATTTCTTAGCTTATGAGCCCTGGCTTTCTGTCTCAGCTCGTCTAAGCTGTCTTGTTCTTTGTCTACGGCAAAGACTCTTCCTTCATCTCCGACGACCATGGCTGCTGGAATCGTATAATGGCCTACTCGGCAACCAAAATCCAAGACTGTTTGGCCCACTTCCAAGCCGATTTCTTTGAGAAATATCACGCCACCATCTCTTTCCCACGATTCCATTTGGCTACTCGTTTTCGACCCTGCGATTGCCTTGCATGGGGGAAGCATTTCGGACCTATGAGAGAAGCTGGGCTCGAAACGCAACATGGCTGTTCAGGCGGACATTATGCTCCGATTTGTATCGCTACCTGAGCGAGCCGTCTGCCGAGATTTTGGGCGGTTTGAAGCCCGGCCTCGTCACTGTCGATCCCACCCGGTCCGCCACTCCATAGGGCTGCCCCGAAGTGTGCTGTGCTCATTCCATCACCAACGCATATCATATCGTGACAGAGCATCGCGGCCTGAACGGCCTGAATCGTAAGCTCCTGACCTCCGTTGCGCACACCACCCACAGCCACAACGCCGCCGAGTTTGTTGCGAAGCATGAAACCATTGCGCCGAAACATCACAGACCTGTCTAAAAAGGCCTTGCACTGCGACGTCATTGTCCCTAGATACACGGGCGTACCGATTACGATTCCTACGAGCTCCTTATCATTAAGCGCGGAAATGAGCGAGTTAAAATCATCGTCCTGTTTGCACTTGAGCCGTTTCCTGCAGTAATCACAATCCAAGCAACCATGGATGTCCAAGCCGGCAAGCTCAACGATATCGGTTCTGATGTTGTCCGATTCTTCGCGCGCTGCGTTGAGACAAGCCTCCAGACTCTTTTGAGTTGTCTGGCCTTTACGCGGACTACAATTGATCCCCATTATTCTCATTTTTTCTCCTATCCTCTTCAAACCCGATGGTCGAGTATCTCTGCATGAGGCCGCGACATAATTTTCAGAAGATAATATGTCCGCTATTCGTGTTTTCCTTGCTCAAATATGGCCGTACCAATTCTGACCATATTTGAGCCTTCCTCTATGGCGACCCTGTATGAATTCGTCATACCCATGGATAGGTATTTCATCTCTATGTTCGGCAGGCGAAGCTCTTTGATGGTATCAAATAGTTTCTTTGTTCTTCTGAAATACGGTCTGACATTCTCAGGATTGCCAAAGCGAGGGCCCATGGTCATGAGACCCTCTAATCTGACGTGCTCGAGTTTCGATAGGGCCTTGACGAGATTTTTCACATATTTATCAAAAGGCTCATGGTCTGCCGGCCTTATGCCTGCTTTCGAGTCCTCGCTCCCAATATTTATTTCCAGATAAATTGGAACTCGGGATTCTTTTGCAGTTTCAACTCGTCTGTCAATTGCCACGGCCTTGGGTAAAGAGTCAATCGTCTGAATGGCATCGAAGATCCTGATCGCCTTATTTATCTTATTCGTCTGTAAGTTGCCGATCATATGCCATCTGACTTTCGTGGCGTTTTTCTCTAAAGCGTTGTATATTTGTCCCGCTTCCTGAACATAATTTTCGCCGAGATCCGTTGCTCCAGCGGCGATAACTTCCTTGATTTCTTCTGGAGTTCGGCTCTTGCATGAGACAACGATCGTGACATCATCTGGAATGTCTCGCCGGATGCTTGCATAATTCGTTGTGATACTCATACCAGTGTTATCTCACCTGCTTTTGTTGCCGCAATGGTTGTTTCATTCAAGACTCACACGGTCTCTGGTTACAGGGGGTATCGCGTCCGCAGCAAGGCCGGTCTCGACCACACGCAGGCACCGTGCCGGCGGCATAATCCGTTGCATCTGAGTTTGAACCTTTGAAAATGAAACCTCTTCCTCCACTGATTAAACGCTGAACACTGCCGCTACATTCTGGGCATTTCCTCAAGGGCTTGTCCTTCATACTCTGGAATCTTTCAAATGTCCAACCGCAATCCTGACATCTATATTCATACGTTGGCATGACTATTTCTCTCTTCTATAATGTTTTCTCGTACAACATGCATCTTGCTCTACGAAACTGATTCAGTCCTTGGTTGGCTGTGTAGACCATCACTTATGAGACTTTCACACCGTTGACTGATTCAAATAACAACGTGGCGACCGCGACGGCCGTTGTCCACAAACCTTTCTGCCCTCTCGCTGTCTGTGTAATGTTCGAGGTTCTGATGATCAGGCCGCTGGCTTTGTAGACCTACTCTTTTTCAGACCACGGACCAACGTTTTCAGTCCGTGGTCGCGGCTAATAATCTTACACTGCGGTGGTAATATCGATGAGACCTGAACCAAGTTCTGTTGGGCGACACCCGCTTGCCTCAGCGCTTCTTCGAATGATTTCAACTGATACCTATGTCGGCCTACGCCTTTTGTCAAAAACACTTTAGCCGGAACCAAACCCTTCATTTCAATCTCCAAATGAGTCTTTATGCTGCCAGTGAGGTTTTGAGAACATCAATGGACTTTCCTTTGCTACCTATACCGTAACAGTTTAGATGCAATATTGTACGGCAAGCCCATAACGAGCTGCCCTTTTTCAATACCTCCATATTCCCTGGAATCGGGACAGCCGAAAGAGAGGCTGATACACTGCCCAAGATGGCTTCTGACCGCCACATTTCCACACACAGACATGATGCCTGAAATGTCCACACGAAGATTTTCGCTCGTCATTTGTTGCCACTTTCGGACTATTCTCATCGCTGATTCCGGGTTGACATAGCTAATGTAGACATCACCCCGAATATCTACGCCAAGGGAAATACCAACAATATTTTTATTGAGAACGGGCACCTTCTTTATCAATCCATAGGCCACCTCCTGATCTGTATTTGTTTTTGGGGAGAGCCTCTGAGCCAGTTCCTCATCACGGTTCTTCAGCCAACCGAAGCATCTTCTCGCACCGTCACAACATAAATTATTGGGACTTAGTGAGACATTGTTTTTCTGGGCTTCGTGTACGGCTTCACAAAACCTCATCGGAGCAATCGCAGGGGAAGATATCCGTTCCTGAAAATTAACAGCCACCCACGAAGAGTGGCTCATTTGAGACAATGTCTTGCATATCTGATTCAATGTCGATTGTTCGTTTGACATAGTATATTGCGTAATCCATGAGAAATAGGTTTTTTGCTCTGATTAAAGAACTTGCCCTTGGCGGTCGCCTTGACTTTCCCTCCCTGGACGATCTCAGCTTCCAACAAGCACAAAGGATGCGAAAAGCGTGTAACGTGCGCAGAAACGATCGCTTGCTGATTCGTAATAACCGGATGCCGGAACCGCGTTGTCAATTCGACCGTTACGGCGGCCATCCCGAACGAAAACATACAATGCCCCATCGCCCCATCTAAAATTGAAGAGACGATCCCTCCGTGCACGACTCCCGGATACCCTTCAAGCGCTTTGTCACAGGTGAACATAGCTGTAATGCTGCCATCCGCTCCAGGAACGAACTCCAATTGCAAACCTTTGAGATTGGCTGGACTGCACACCACGCAATTCGGATGAACTCTATCCCTTATGTTGTTTATGCGGCTTCGCTGCAATGCTTCCAGCTCCTTCCTTTGGCTTGTGTATCCACCTTTCGTTCCTTAAGGATGGACATCTTGGTTTTCGATATAGACCAGCATAATACCATTTGAAACGCAGATACATGTCTCCGTCTGAGATAACTCATTACTGAGACCTTGTGTGGCGGATTTCAAGCACTCATCCTGTAATGAATACACCAGACCATTGGTCCTCACCCTGGGAGAGCCTGAACCGTAGGGTATGAGTGAGACACGTGTCCCCACCTGGCCGTGCAATGGACATTTTTCACTCTTATCCACGGCCACGAGGGTCGAAGTGCCGTCAAATAGAGCGACTCGCCCCGGGTGACTGGCGAGCAACGCCACATTTCCTAATGTGTGATCAAGGCGTCTACCCGTCGCGGCCACGAGGGTAACCTGTTCGCATCCGTGCCCTAAGGCATATTCCACAGCAAGTTCTGCATCGGACTTGTCTTTGTCGATGGGATAGCGGATACGCTCAATCCCTGGATTATTCTCCCATTTACCAGAGCCGTTGGAATCTGCGTTGCCGATGATAACATGAGGAGTGAGCCCTAGCTCGGCACAATATCTTGTTCCCCCATCCACCGCAATCAGCAAGTCGCAATCCTCGGCGATTTGTTTGCCCCTCGCCGGTCCATTCAACCGGCCATTGCAAAAGATGCAGGCTTTTCGAGCCTTATTAGCGGTCACAAGCGTTTTCCCTGGTCTCAAAAGTATCCTCTAAATAGGCGGATACAAACTCTTTGGGCAAACTGATCACAACGGCCGAAGTGGAGATTGAGTTTGCCTTGGACTAACCGAATTGCTATTCTGATTGGCTGTATCGCTTCTTAGAGTTCCAATAACGGTCGTATGGCTTCATTGAACATCTTCGCCGTTGGGCTCGAACTAGAATGTTGGATGTACGGCCGACCCGAATCACAAGATTGTACAATTTGCGGGTCGATGGGTATCCGGCCCAGGAAAGGCACGTTCATTTGCCCGGCCATGTGTTCGCCGCCGCCGGACTTAAATATATCCGTCCGCTCACCACACTTTGGGCAAACAAAACCGCTCATATTCTCGAGTACGCCTATGACCGGCAAGCTCAGATTGCGGCAGAAGGTGATCCCTTTTCTGACATCAGATAACGCCACGTCCTGAGGCGTGGTCACAATGATTGCCCCATCGGCGTTTTCCAGGAG
Source organism: uncultured Pirellulales bacterium (assembly GCA_964475805.1). Taxonomy (GTDB): domain Bacteria; phylum Planctomycetota; class Phycisphaerae; order Sedimentisphaerales; family Anaerobacaceae; genus JAFGTG01. The sequence goes on from CAYZAH010000006.1 coordinate 16,575, forward strand.
TTGAACCACCGAAAGCGGTTCGTCCCCCGTCCCGGGCGGACTGTCAACAATCAGAAAGTCCAAGTCGCCCCATTGCACATCCTTCAAAAATTGCTTGATCATTTGATATTTCATCGGGCCTCTCCATATCACAGCATCGTCGCGGCCCCGAAGCAGAAAGCCAATCGACATGACTTTTAGCTTCTCCAGTATTTCAATGGGTAAAAGCGCATCCTCTACAGACTGAACTCTTCTTCCTTCCAGGTTCAGAATTTTCGGGATGCTGGGGCCATGGATATCAATGTCGAGCAGCCCAACACTTTTGCCGGACAAAGTAAGCGAGACGGCCAGGTTTACCGCCACTGTACTTTTGCCGACGCCCCCTTTGCCGCTAAGGATGAGTATCTTGCGCTTTATCTGTTTAATCCTTCGTCGGATGTGCTCTTGTTCCGCCTGCATTTGTTTCTGCCGGTTCTCATTCACGTGGGAGACATTGTCTTCTTTCGTCATAGCCAATTTTCCACTCTCCAATCACGAGTTTTTCGATCGTCATTACCTTCCGGGCACGCATTGGATAACTTAGCGGCTACGACGACCTGATATTTTTCAGCCAATTGCTCGAAAGACTTATGAAAAGCGTCAAAGAGGTCTTTAGATTCTCCGGAAACAAGACTGCTCATTGGGCCCAATTGAACCTCCAGCCCGTGTGATCGAAGCATTCGGCAGAACTCGCCGATGGGTTTGGAAAGCTCTGTTATTCTGAGTGGATATACGCTTATTTCCGCTTGAACCTTCATAGCTGAACCTTCGCCGCTATAAAAGCTCCCCGTTGGCTTCCCACAAGTTGGCCGGCCAGCTCACAAATCGGCGCCAATGTTAGCAACCCTCCACGTCGGGGAACAAATCCGGCTATGATCATCTGTATCTGACCCCAAGGCTCTAAAAGCCCCCACAGCTGCTCAGGTGAAAACAATTTGGCTAAAGCATACGGACCGCCCGCCTCGTTTTGTCTTTCCTGATTGTATCGGGACAGTGCGTTTAACACGCCAAATAGCATCTGGCCTCCGGGTTTTCGCACGCAACGCGCCATTTCAGCGACCATGCCCTCAGGATCCGTTGCAAATTCCAGTGTGGTTATCGCCGCAGCAATATCAAAACTCTCATTTGCAAAGGACAGGCAGTGCCCATCAATCACCTGAAAATGGCTGCGGACGATATTTTTGCTCTTTGCGATCGTTATCATTCGTTCAGAGATATCGATGCCGACGACTTCATATCCCCTGGCACTGAAAAACGCACTCCAGTGCCCAGTCCCGCAACCTAACTCCAATAGCCTCTTACCTTGGTTGGAATCCCTCAGCAGTTTATTTATGGCCTTCTTTTCAACATGGTCGTAGAGCGCTCCTTGCGACGTATCGTACCACAGATCATAACGGCTGGCGATATTGTCAAAGTTGAATCTGGAACCCCGGCCATCTGCCTTAAATGAATCCGCACCCGAGACTGCGGACAAGTTGCAATTCTGGCGTTCACACATCGGAATTTGACGGTCTTCTCATGTAGCGTTTTTGAGTTGCACGATCAGCACCTGCATAAAGTCGGAATACTCCAGCAGGTTCCGCCGGGAAAGTTCATGTGTTTCAAGCGTTTCAACATGACAAGCACAATAGATCATAAACGCCGTATAAGAGGCCAGCACAAGGATCAGGAACAGCACGAGCAGCCAGATGATGAGATTTGATCCTTGTGGATGTCCACAATTACGGCAAAAAGGGCTATACCGACTGATTTGATTCCCGCATGCTTTGCAGCTTTTTAAGAGTGAGTGATTCATCTTATGCTTCCTTACTAACTGAGGGCATACGTCACCTGCCTCCACACCGCCCTGATCTGTTCTGTGATCGCTCCTCCGGTATATTCGACCACACTAGCCTTCATCATCTGCGCCTTGGTAAAGGCCTCATCATAGGCGATTTGTCCTATCATTCTTAACCCTCGCGATTGAACCTCTTGGTTAATTTGGTCCGTTATTTGAGAGTTGACATCGGCTTTATTGACGCACACCAGCGTCTCAATCCCGAAGTTTGCCGTCAATCTGGAGACCCTATCTAAATCATGTTTGCCGGAAAGCGTGGGTTCTGTGATCACCAAGACCAAATCCGCCGACGTAATGGATGCAATAACAGGACACCCTATGCCCGGTGAACCATCGACAAGGAGCAAATCCTTCTTCTGCTCTTGGGCTATTGTCTTCGCTTCTTTGCGAATCAGCGTGACCAGTTTGCCACTGTTTTCCTCCGCGATGCCCAGTTTGGCGTGGACCATCGGCCCAAACCGCGTATCCGATACAAACCACTGCCCATTGATGTGGTCATTAAATCCAACGGCGTCGGCCGGACAGAATTCCACACAAACCTTGCAACCCTCACATGAAACCGGATCAATAGTAAAGGTTCTATCAACAAGATCATTTCGTTGCCCATTGAACTGAATCGCATCAAACCGGCACATATCCTGGCATTTGCCACAGCCGGTACATTTTTCAGTAATGATCGAGGCCTGTTTACCACCCGAAAAATCATGCGTTTGTTTGACCTTGGGTTCTAAAACCAAATGCAAATCCGCCGCATCGACATCGCAATCAGCCAGGACCGCATTCTTCGCAAGAGCTGCAAAGGCGGCCACGATACTTGTCTTCCCGGTTCCGCCCTTGCCACTGATGACGACTAATTCCCTCATGCACGCACCTCATATCAACAAAGGGACGACTTGGATAGAATCCCGTATCAAACACAAGAAGAACGCCGGCCATTCGGTCCTCTCTGTTTCCCGGAACCGAAAAACTTCTCCCGCCACCACAGAAAATGTCCCCATGGATTATCCAGTTTGTACTCACCGTCTCCCGGAGTGCCGTCCCAGGAGTTGATTTCCTCCAGCAACTGCGGACAGGGCTTGTCTTCCGCTAACAGCTCATAGGCACATTTGACAAGCATGAATTGTTTGGACGCTTCGGCGTCATCTGGATTATGATCGGGATGGTATTTCATGGAGGCTTTTCTGTAGGCCTTCTTTAGATCCCCCCCGTCAGCCGTTTCGGAAATCCCCAGGACTTCGCAGGCGGCCCTTCTTGCTGCTAAGTCGTGGGTTATCCTCTCCATGAACTCAAGATCGTCTTTCATCAGACCGGCACACTCGCATGGATCTTTTGAAATAGATGTGCGAACTTCTCCTCGTAGACGGGGAGGGCATCGATGATTCTGATACCTTTCGAATAGGCCTCTGCAATCAATCGATCGTTCGGTATCTCAAGAAGTATTTCTATACCCTCTTGCTGGCAATATTCGACGACCCGGTTATCGCCGATGTCACATCGGTTTATAGCCACGGCGAAGGCAAGCCCAAGCTCTCGGACCATTTCCACCGCCAGTTCCAGGTCGTTCAAACCGAATGGGGTCGGTTCGGTGACCAGCAGAGCAAAATCGGCTCCCTTAACCGCTTCGATCACTGGACAGGAGGTGCCCGGGGGAGCATCGATAACAACTATGTCGCTATTGGTCACTTTTTGTTTGACATAGCGTATTAAGGCAGGGCTTTGGATTGCGCCAATATCGAGTTTGCCAGCCCCATAAAGGACTCCGTTGGCTTGGCCGAATTCAGCGACGCCGATCTTGCGTTGTTTTTCTTTGATCGCGGATTGTGGACAGATGGCCATACATCCACCGCAGGAGTGGCACAACGGCTCAAACGTCATGACAGTACCTTTCAGGCATATAATGGCGCTGTATTGGCAAAGCTGGCCGCACTTGCCACAACCGTTGCATAATGTGGTATCAACATCCGGAACACCTATCGTTACATCCTGCGTCTGGTCTATGTCCGGCTTTAGAAAGATGTGGCCGTTCGGTTCCTCAACATCACAATCAAGATACTGCACGGCGTGGCCCATTCGAGCGATCGAACAAGCCAGATTCGTCGCGATGGTTGTTTTACCTGTTCCACCTTTGCCACTTGCAATCGCTATTTGCATTGTGTTTCCTAAATACTTCCAAATGATAACCATGCGTTTATTAACATGAATAAGGCCGCCACTAATGTTGTGTACGCGAATATCTTTTTGAGGTTTTTCGGCTGTGTTTTAAGCGAAAATAAGCCGCCCAGAAGCCCTCCAGTTACGGCGGTGATGCCCATGGGAATGACCCAAGATGCATCGAAATCCCCGGCGGCAGAATGTCCGACCAGGCCCATAAAAGCTGTAGCGGCAACCATGGCGGATGATGTGCCTACCGCCACACGCATAGGTACGCCGCAACCAAGAACCATCAAAGGAACTTTGAAAGAGCCTCCACTTATCCCGACCATTCCTGCCACCAGACCGGTCGCTGTGGTAATCGGCAGAGCCAGCCTGAGATTCACCGTGTATTCATGCTCGCCGAACTTTCGACGCCAAAATCCAAATCGTTTCCTGTTGCTAAGAGATTGTTCTTGGGCAGGATGCAACATAAAAACCAGCGAGTACCAGCAAGCCAGAAAAAACGAACTTCAGAACTTCGCCTGGCAAGAGATGAGCATAGTATCCGCCCACAAGTGCCATTACATCTGTCGGCGGATCGATCACCATCGCAAGCTTCCAGTCAATCATTCGACTCTTCTGAAAGACAAGCGCAGCCGTTACAGCCGTGCATACCAGAATACATTGTGCAGACGTCGCTGCCTGAAGAATGGGCAATCCACAAGCCACTAACACAGGGACATAAAAATTACCGCCACCACGGCCGGTCATGCTCATCAAGACAGAAATGACGAGGATAGATAAAATGGCTACACCAAAGCCTAACACGAATTTACATTCCCTCTTCCTGTCATGCTAATTTCATCCCAATCGAATCTGTCTTTTACGATCCACCCGTTGTGAGGAAGAGAATCGAAACACACCGGTTTCGGGTCGACCCAATGGTTGCCCGGCAAGATGTCCCATTTCGTATATCGATCCATTGGAGACGCTGTTTTGTCTATTCTGTAACCGCCCGGATGGAAACCAATCGTAATCTCCGTCGCCTTGAATGTCTGATCCATCATGCATCTCCACTTCTGTTTTCGCCAAAGTGTCTTCGAATATATTGACAATAGATGGCGGCCGCAGGATTGTGAGCCAATACACGATCCTTGGCAATAAGCGTAGTCACGGGTGCTTCTGAGAGTTTGGCAAAGATCGCATCGTGACCCACGCAAAGCCCGCATATCACGTTGAACTGTGTCTCCGCTTCGTTGAGCAATTGGGCCTGTCCGGCCGGGTTGCACATGACCTCGTTGCTCCGTGACGAGATCTGCTGCAATCCAAAATCCTTCTTATCGATCCCGCAGACCTTGCAGCAAACCGAAACAACCTGAAAATGCTTTGAAAGAATGTTCTCGAGCGCCCGCGCCTCTTCACTCAAATCGACGCAAAAGACCAAACTAAGCCTTTGATACCCCAACTCCTTAGCCAACAGAATGATTTCACCCAACCGTGTTTCACGGCCATAATACTTTCCCTCAATCGCAGAAGCCGCATGGTGCAGTTTCGCTACATCGTCATAGTACAATGGTCTATGCCTCGATGTTTGCGAGAAGCAATCCTTTCCATTACGACACTCTTTGTTCCTATAGCTCGCACACTGCGGCACTATTCTCGATTTCATTTGAGGTTCCTCAGGTCCATCGTTATCTCCTATGAATGAAACCCTTACCTTTAAGGCACCTGCTTTACCAGCAGAAACCTGGGAATGAGAAGGCACGATGACTTCAGCTTCGGTTCTCGCAAGTGACTATATGAAGGGTGCTACTAACTTGCTTTGTTTCGAAAATAGTGACAGCCTATTTTCGAAATTCCTTTTGGGCCATGATGATGGCTTCGTTGGGACATGCCGGCACGCAGGCCGCGCAACCGATACAGAGATCTTCGTTAACACCAGCTTTTTCCTTTACATGAATAGCTCCTGCCGAACATGCATCCATACAGATCCCGCAACCTATGCAATT
>CAYZAH010000007.1:0-2678 GCA_964475805.1 uncultured Pirellulales bacterium
ATGGGTTTGAGATACGCTGTAAGGGCCGCGTCATTTTCAATTTTCTTCTTAATGCGGTTACGCCCCCATGCATTACTCGTCCACCATCTCCCCTCGGGGTACTTGTAGCCCTCCTCGGGAACAGGATCAAGCCAGGTGTTGTCGCGGACATTGACGTAGCGGCCACCCCAACCACCCCAGTCGGGATGGTCCAGATTTCGCAATCCGACCGGGATCACATGCATGTACGAAGGTGAGTCGCCCTCAGACCTGAAATCCCCATCATCAAATCCCGACTTCTCGCCCTTCTTAAATGACTTGTACAAGGCACACAGGGGACCGTGGTTCTTCTTAATGTTTTCATTCATCCAGGATCCGGCTAAGAACTTCTTTTGTTCTGCGGGCAAAATGTCTTTCCAGAAGTACGCCAAAGCTACGAACTGATCGGAGATAATCGTCAGAATGTTATACTTGCCCCAATGGGGTCTGATGTAATCCTGATAGGTCGAATCCTGCTCCCAAATAAAGAAGAATCGTATCTTGTTCGCCACGTGAGCCATTTTTTCCGGGTGTTCCTCTTCGATAGTTTTCAGGGCACGGGCGATGGTGTTCATACCGCCCCACGCCAGCAGCCACACGGGGCGCTCATCCGATTCATCCAATAGGACATTGACGATGTGCTGTGAACCGAGAGTGATGTTATCCATCTCACCCTCCGTTTCCACGTTTCCGAGGAGCGTGCGCGACCGGAGGTACTCCGGCGTCGGATACCGACTGTCATGTCTCACCAGGTTGGGATAGACTTTTGCGTAGGCATCCAGATAAGGCTCAGCCCAGTCATCCCCGGCCCAGTTGTGGCCATGCGAGTGGTATTGCGAACTCGAGGTGATTATCCCTTCGATATCCCATTCATCCGCATAGAGCAGGAATCGAACCATCGAACACATGTCGTCGATCTCCCCGTCAGAGGTCGCAATCACGCGCGGCCTGCCGTCCGCGGGTCCGGATTTGAGTTTTCCTGGCACCGCATTGGAACCGGCGCTGAGAGCGACAACAGTCAAAAAGACACGTAACAGATTCATTTTCATGGGTTCACGCCATGCACTTCCGGTGTTTGTCGATGTCCATTTTGCACTCGCTCTAATTTCATCTCCTTGGGGCATTTCGGGGGACACCATACTCATTTCGCTTAACAGCCTGCCAATTACGGGAACATCATACCCAATTGGTCCTACGCAAATCTTGGACACGCTTTCATTTTATTCAGAGTCTGGCCCAAGCATACCAAAGGAACATGGTAAGTCGCACCTGTGTTCATTGTTGTCAGTTTACTTCAGTGATCGCTTTTTCAACCGAGCATAGGAGCGTCTCCAAATTGTCCTGAATAATCGCGAACACCTCCTCATGATCGATCTGGAAGTACTGATGAGCGATTACATCGCGAAATCCCATCGCCCCGGTCCAGTCAGCCTCCGGGTACTTCTCAAACAGATAACCGTCGGTTATTTGGTCAACGCGCTTGAGATTCTCACCGACAGCCATAAAGAGCATGCAGATACTGTCGAATGTCTCTTCACCTTCGTCAGAAACACAAAACTCCTCCGGGCTTGTGAACCCCTGTGACCGTTTCTTTATCTTGATGAGCCATTCTCTGATCTGGACCATCAGAGAATGTACCAGGTCTCTGTCATACATAGACGCCATCTTTTTCGATCCGCTTTTTCAGATAGGGATTCAGCTTTTCCCGATAACGCACCAAATCGACAGTACAATGAAGCACGTTCTCCAACTCTTCTTTCAAATGCACGACCGTAAAAAGGTTTGGCCTGCTCATTTCGTAGACGATGTCCACGTCACTGCCTTCCGACGCTTCACCCCTTGCGACAGACCCGAAGATGCCGATTCGGGTTACCCCATATTTTTCCCATAGAACGGGCGTCACCTCTTTCAGGGTTCTGAGAACTCTGTTCTTTTTCGGCTCCATATTGCCACCCCTTTTAGCTTCATCCTAAAACATCTCTCTGCAAGCCGCAGATCCCACACAATCTGAATTTATCACCGGACCGAGAGAAAATCAATCAGTTCCTTCCGGTTTTCTGTATGGCCGCTCGAATCCGCGTAATCTGCGAAATCCGCGGTTACTACTTGTCGTTGGTCGTTGGCATATGGTATGTGGCTGTTCGTGTCTTTGTGCCTTCGTGGCGAAGCCGTGTCAACCAGTGTAAATCTGTGTCAAAGAACCGAAGATTCGTGCTCATTCGTGTTCATTCGTGGCCCTTGCGATTTGCTATTTGCTATTTACAATTGACTATTGTCGTGGCCACTCGTGTGCATTCGTTGTGAGTATTGATTCTACTTGACTTTTGGCCATCATTTTAGTATAATACTTAACAACAGTCGCTGGTCGTTAGTGAATAGTCGTTGGTCGATGCGGAGGACGGCGCTTAGGAGATCGGGACATCAGGGTATCAGGATGTGGGGATCAGGGCCTGGCCCCAGGGGTGGAACAGGAGAGCAGGGATTGAATAACGAATCCGCCACACAGATCGGCGGACAAGTATCGAGCGTCGAAATGAGGGAGTGGGAAGAAGTGTTCATTCGTAGTTGCTTTGAAAAACAAACCCAATTTACGCCATTTGGTTGAGCTGGCGTTCATTCGTGGTTGCCTTGAAACTGTGCGAATCTGTGAAATCTGTGGC
>CAYZAH010000007.1:2778-21329 GCA_964475805.1 uncultured Pirellulales bacterium
AACCCAATCCGCCACAAGGATCGCCGGACAGGTCCGCCACAAGACCGGCGGACAAGTTTGGGTTTTGCCGCAGAGAGCGCTGAGAACGCAGAGAAAAAGAATATTTTGAGAGCTTATAGAAGGATAAGTATATCTAATGTCAGTTCTCTCGGCGATCTCTGCGTGCTCGGCGGTTAATAGCAAGTGCGCAAAACAAACCCAATCCGGGAGAGCAAAAATGACCTAACTGCTTACACCGAGCCTACTTACTGAATTTCCGCGGGCTAATTCCTGACTTCCCAGTGGATCAGGCCGAGCTCGTAGGGGTTCGCTAAGTCCTCATGCTTGGGCAGAATCCTCACAGCGACGCCGTACTGGCCGGTCTTCTTGCAGTGCATCGTGCCGACGAACCAGTGCTCACCATCCTCTTCCGAAGCCCGTTCGTAGTTCATCCGCACGGCTGAGCCGCTCTTGATATTTCCCCAAGTATCGACGGGGCCGTGATATAGCTCCACCGAGACGTTGTTCGGGTCGGTCCAGCCGAGCTTGACCCGCGCCTTGACGGTCAGGCGGCAGCCGACGCGAAGCTCCGGCTGGCGAGGATTCAACTCGTGGTTGGCACCATCGCCGTTCTGGACTTCCATCAGCACCTCCCTGACGGCGAGATCCGACCACGCCCGACTCATGTCCGCCTTCCAGTTGGAGAAGGCCCTGGCCCGCGTGCATGCTTCGGCGGTCAAGTAACGCCATTTTGCCGTGGCCGGGTTGTAGAAACGTCGTGTGTAATCGGCGACCATGCGGTGCGTGTTGAAGCGCGGCGCGACCCAGCGGATCGAGTTCTTCACGCGGCGTATCCACGCACGCGGCAGATTATCCGGCGAGCGTGTGTAGAACAGCGGAATGACCTCGTTTTCGAGCATGTCGTAGATAGCCTGCGACTCAACGAGGTCCTGGTACTCGGCGTCCTCATAGGATTCTCCAGCGCCGATGACCCAGCCTCCGTCCGGTGTGTAGCCTTCGCACCACCAGCCGTCCGCGGTACTCATGTTGAGCACGCCGTTCGCGGCGGCTTTCATACCGCTGGTGCCGCTTGCTTCCATCGGCCTTCGCGGATTGTTCAGCCAGACGTCGACGCCGCGAACCAGGACCCTGGCGATATCAATGTCGTAATCCTCCAGGAACACGATTCGGCGTCTGACGTTTGTTTGAGTAGCGTATTGGACGATTTGCCGGATGATGTCCTTACCTTCGGTGTCCTTCGGATGGGCCTTGCCCGCGAAGATGAACTGAATGGGCTTCTCCTGGTCCAGGAGCAACCTCGTGAGACGCTCAGGATTCTTGAGCAATAGATTGCCTCGTTTGTAGCTGGCGAATCTCCGGGCGAAGCCGATGGTCAGCGCCTCCGGGTCGAGCACTTCCTCGGCATGGTTCAATTCCGTGTGGTAAGTGCCCCGGCGCTGCATTTGCGCCTTCAGACGGTTGCGGGTGAAGACGACCAATTGTTCCTTGCAGCGCTGATGGATACGCCAGAATTCCTCGTCGGGAATCTGGTGGACGGCATCCCAGAGTTTCTTGTCCATCGCCTCGTCCGCCCAGTTGGGCCCGATGTATCTTTCGTAGAGCGAGTCGATCTCGTCCGAGACCCAGTTCTTGATATGAATGCCATTCGTAATCGAACGGATCGGTATTTCCTCTTGCGGCACGCCCGGCCACAGGCTTCCCCAGATGCCCCGCGAAACCTCGCCGTGGAGCTTGCTGACGCCGTTCGAGTAACCGCTCAGCCGCAACGCGAGCACGGGCATTTTGAACGGCTCGCTGTCGTCGTCCGGCAGCATCCGGCCAAGCGACAAGAAGCGCTTGCGATTGATGCCGAGGTTGGGGAAGTAATGGCCGAAGTATTTATCCATCAACTCGACGCGGAATTCATCCAGGCCCGCCTTGACCGGCGTATGGATTGTGAAGACGTTGCCGGCTCTCGTGGCTTCTACGGCCTCGTCGAACGTCATGTTTTGCGTGGCTCTTAGTTCCCGGATACGCTCCAGGGCCATGAAAGCCGCGTGTCCCTCGTTCATGTGGCAAACCTTCGGCGTGATGCCCATAGCCGAAAGCGCTTTCAAACCGCCGATTCCGAGCATGATCTCCTGACGAATTCGCATCTCGCGGTCGCCGCCGTAGAGACTGCTGGTAATCATGCGGTCGATAGGCTGGTTTGCCTGGACGTTCGTGTCGAGCAGATACAGGTTGACTCTGCCGATCCGCACGCACCATATCTGGGCGACGACATTGCGGCCGGGGTATTCAACGCTGATCGTCAGCGGTTGACCGCTCTCATCGCGCACAAGCTCGATCGGCATATTGTAGTAGTCGTTCTCAACGTAGATTTCCTGTTGCCACCCGTCGATATTCAGATATTGGCGGAAGTAACCCTTCTGATACAACAGGCCGACACCGACCAGCGGCACGCCGAGATCGGACGCGCTCTTGAGGTGATCGCCGGCCAGGATTCCGAGTCCACCGGCGTAGATGGGCAGACATTCGTGGACGCCGAATTCAGCGCAGAAATAGGCGATTGTAGGCTCCTGACTTTTCGCGCATACGGCCTCATACCAGGTGGGCCTTTCGAGGTACCCCTTGAGCTTGTCCACCGCCCGCTGCAACTGCCCGCAGAAGCCCTGATTCTCGGCCAGAGCATTGAGTTTCGTCTGTGGAACGTTGCCGAGAAGCCGGACGGGATTGTGACCGCAAGTGCTCCAAAGATTGCTGTCGATCCGCTTAAAAAGCTCGACGAACTCCGGATTCCACGTCCAGAACATGTTCTTGGCAATAAATTCCAGGTCCTTCAAAGGCTCGGGCAACGCCGGTAAAACCGTGAAGCTCCTTACTGTAGGCATTCCAGCATCTCCATTATGTCAACGTCTCAACATCGGGTAAAATCGTCAAAGTGGGAAAGAGACTTTCCACTACCCTTCACGGTGTTGTTATCGACCATTCCATTCTGTGTCTTAACCGCAAAAGACAAGGAGGAATCAACTTTGAGGATAGGTACGTCCCATATTCTTCCATGTTCAATGGGCAAACAAAAAAAGGCCTGCACAGACAGGCCTTTTATATTGGTTGCGTGCCCTCCTCCGCGAATGCCGTAAGAAAGCGTTCGATAAGAACCCATTACATCCAAGTGGGCAATCGTTACTTGTGTCCGAAAGTCCTATCAAAGTAGGCATTCCCGAGCCATCAAGGCCTGATTTCCCTGAGTACGGGTATCGGTTCTTTCAAACACCTACTTTCTATACGAGCATCGCAGGGGTTAGCCCGCAACAATACTTTATACCAAATCCAAACACGCAAGTCAACAATATACCGGCAAATTATGCCAATTGTTCAGGAGGTCTGCGGCGTCCTGTCCGTTACCTCTTTCATTACTTTTTCGGCTGACTGGGTCGTTTTTCTAAAGCTAAAACATGGCACGACAATTGCTCTACCTACGCATCTTTATTACACGGTCCGCAGTTGCGCCCCCACGCCTTCCGACAAGCTGCGAAGGATATTCGCTTCGCGGCCGTCTACGGTTTCATGGGTGAGCGTTCCGTCCTCGTCTCTGAATCGAAGCGACAAAGTGACACTCTTTTTGCCGGCGTCGATAGCCTCTCCGCGATATATATCCACAAATTCTACATGTTCAAGCTCGGAGCAAGCGGCACGTTTGATCGCGGCGACGACGTCCGCCCAACGAATCCCTTCATCGACGATAAGGGACAAGTCGCGCTGAATCGAGGGAAACCTCGGAATTGGTTTCACTTTCGCAACGCCTTTCGAAAAAGCCATGAGCTGCTCGAAGTCTATCTCCGCGGCGCATGGCGATACGTCCTTGACATCAAACTTCTTTTTGACTGCCTTTGACACAATCCCCGCACTGCCTAACGTCTTACCATTGACGCGAATTGTCGCGCCGACCTGCGCCCAGGGCAAGTCAACTGGCTCGAACGTGACCTCCGAGTTCTTATCGAGTTTTTGTACCAACCCTTCGATCACACCTCGCAAGTCTCTGAAATCACCGTCGCATACAAGCGATAGCTTAGCCGTCTCCGTCGGCAGGCCGCTCGTCTGGCCAGGTTTCGGCATGAAGACATCGCCGATCTCGAATATGCTACACGGAACATTCTTGGCATTGACGTTCGTCTTGAGTACACCAAGAAGAGACCCGATGAGAGTCCGGCGCAGGAGATTGGCGCTCTTTCGCGATTCATCCTTGACGGCCAGGTGTCCGCGCTGGCTCGGATCAACAAAAAGCTCGGCCACGGAGTCTTCGGTGAATGTAACGCTGATGGTCTCGTAGAATCCGCAGCCGTTAAGGTACGTTCCGATTTCTTGAGCAAGATGTTGGCGAGGATCGACGGGCACGACTTCGATCTTGATCTTTCGCTCAGTGGGCACGGCACCATATCCGTGCACGCGTGCCACTTCTTCGATCAGGTCCACCTCCCGATAGACGTCACTTCGCCAGGAGGGAACCGTGCAGACGATTACGTCACCCTCCACCCTTGGATCGAATTCTAGGGCAGTCAAGACCTCGACGGCCCTATCGAGAGGGATCTCAATACCCAACAACTTGCTCAGGCGTGAAAGACGCAGCGCCCCCTGCCTTGTACCCGGCTTCTTCGGGTAGACGTCCACCACACCCCTGGCCGTCTTTCCGCCTGCTACCTGGACGATCAACTGGGCCGTGCGCTGAGAGGCCCAATCGATCTTCTCGATATCGACGATCCGCTCGAAGCGATACGATGCCTCGGAAGGCAAAGCCAATTTGCGGGAGGTCGTGCGGACGCTGACGGGGTCGAAGAAGGCATCTTCCAGAAGAATCGTCGTCGTCGCGTCACTGACTTCCGTTTCCAATCCGCCCATGACGCCGGCGATGGCTACAGGGCCCGCGGCGTCGGCGATGATCAGCATATCAGGATTGAGATCGCATTGCGTACCGTCGATGCTAACGAGACGCTCTCCCGCTCCGGCTTTTCGGACAATAATCTTGCCCTGGGTTATCTTGGCATAATCGAACGCATGGGGCGGCTGGCCCGTTTCCATCATGGCGTAATTCGTCGCGTCCACCACGTTATTGACGCTCCGCAATCCTATCGCCTCCAACCGCTTCCTGAGCCACTCCGGCGACGGCGCCACCTTGACACCTTCGATAACACGAGCCGTGTACCGGCCGCATTGTTCCGGTTCGTGAACCTCGACGTTCGCCAGCTCCGCGACGTCTTTGTCAGATTCGTCCATCTCGACGGACGGGATTCGCAATTCCTTTCCCGTAGCCGCCGCCAGCTCTCGCGCTATACCGATATAGCCCAGGCAATCGCCACGGTTGCTCGTCACTTCGACGTCGATGACGACGTCGTCACCCGAACGCTCTATCCCTTCGCAAGGAAAGCCTACGTCGCTCAATATTTCCGCAATCCGCTCCGCAGAATCGTTCACCTCGACGTAGTCACTTAGCCAGCTCAATAAGATTTTCATAACAAACGTACCGTTGTAAGAGATTCATGATTCTCGATCTACGCTTTCCAATTCCGACTGCGTTGATCGACGACTAAGATTAACCGGCGTGCCCGGCGTTGTCAACAACTGCGCTCCGTCGATTGCGGGGCGGACGCGGATCATAGCTTGGTTTTGGCGGTCAGAAAGTCAACGGCGGCCTTGATATTCTCTGCCGGGGAGATGAGAAACAGCTCGCTGCCCTCGTTGATGACCTGCTTTCCTCTGGGGATCGAGAACGTCTCCGTTCGCTGATCATAGACGGCGATGAAAACGCACTCGGATGGGAAATGACGATTCTCGACAATATCCTGGACACTCTTGCCCGCAACCTTGGCATGGTCGGGGACTTTGACCATGAAAATGTCCGCTTTGCCGCCACCGATGGTGGTGATCCTCCGTACCTGCGGATTTTCGATGTCTATCATGATCTGGTTGACCATCAGGTCGGTCACGCGAACGATGGAGTTCGCACCCGCGACGACGTAGGCGTTCTTGTAAGCGGGGTCTCGCATCCGGACGATGACACGCGGCACGTTGAAACTCTTGGCCAAAATGGCACAGGCGAGGTTGTCGGCGTCCGCCCCCGTCGCGGCTACGACGACGTCCGCTTTTCTGACCCCCGCCTCGCTCAACGCCTCGATGCTCGTGGCGCTTCCGTTGATCGCGACCACACCTGTCTCGGCGTACAGCTTGTCGCAGATATCCTTTTGTTGCTCGACCAGCACAACGTCGTGCTTGTTGTCCGACAGGCTGTGTACAAGTCCCCCGCCGACCATTCCGCCACCAGCGACTATTACATACATTGTTTATTACCTCCAACGGTTGACGATTAACCTACTTCCAGGCCTTTCTTGAAAACAAGAGTAAGACTGGTAGTATCTCCAGCCTCCCGGCTAACATGCCGAAGATATATGTCACTTTCACAACGGGATGAAGACTTCTTATGTTCTCTGCGGAGATATAACACGGTCCGATATTCCCCACGGCGGAGAACATCCCGGAGAACGATTCCCACGGGCCCAAATCGGAGAATAGTGCTGTGATGCCTCCGCCGAGCAGGAGCAGCGCCATCCAGGTGAAGAAGATCGCAGCCACGCGGCGCACTTCGTCTTCCGGGACGATCCTTTTGTCGATAATCAGATCCGCAGAGGCTCTGACCGAGGTTCCGAGTTTGAACGTTTCCCTGAGCATCAGGCGGTTGAGGATGGCGATGCGTAAAACCTTGATGCCCCCGCTCGTTGAGCCGACGCATCCACCAATGACCATCATGGCCAAGAGCAGTTGCTTGGACAACGCTCCGAAGAACTCCGAATTAATGTCTTTTGTGGCGAATCCGGTCGTTGTGAGGATGGACATGACCTGGAACAGGCAGTTGCGAAACGAGCTTTCCACCTGGTCAGGATCCAGCGCCGGTCCGCGCCCAAGAAGGGCGCTGAAAGCACCGGTCTTGTGGAGCCGGTCGATGAAAACGAGAAGCGTGAAGGCGACGACCAGCCGCCACCAATAGCGAATCTCGAGGTTATCCCACAGGGCCTTGATGTCCTTCGTCAGGACACGGTAGTGGACCAAGAAGCTGATCCCTCCCAACATCATGAAAAACGTCAGGGTATATTCAATCAGTCGATAGTTGGGATGGCCCGTCTCACGATAGAACTCGATACTATGGTCGTGTGGTGAGAAGCCGCCCGTCGAGAGCGTCGTTAGGGCGTGGCAGATGGCATCGAAAAGCGGCATCTTTTCAAGCACGAGAACGACGGCGGCGAGTACCGTCAGACCTGCATAGATAGCCCAGATGATCCTGAGCGTATTGTGAAGTCCGGGCGCGGGCCTGGCTGAGGAAATCTTGTGGCTCTCAGCCCCGAACATGTGGTGAGCACCGCCGGCCCGGAAGCTGATCATGAGAAAGAACGAGAGTATCCCTATGCCGCCTAACCACTGGGTCAGCGCTCGCCAGAAAAGGATGCTCCTGGGCATCGCATCCAAACCGGAAAGGACGGTGATGCCGGTGGTCGTAAATCCGCTCATGGCCTCGAAATAGGCATCCAGACCGCCCGTGCCGATAATGACCATAAAAGGTATGGCCCCCACCGCCGAGACCAGGAGCCATCCGACCGCACAGAAGAGCATGGAACCGGCGGTATCCAGTGTGTCGTGCTTGAGGAAGATGCGCGACAGCAGACCGAGAGACAGGCAGATCATGGCCGTCACGGCGAAGGCAACTACGGAAGTCCAGCCGTCCCCCCTTTGCCCCCGGTAGATCAGAGCAACAACCAGAGGAATAACAAGGATCAGGCTAAGTATCTCCAGTAGGCCGCCGGCGAAGTAGAAGATACAATTGATTCGTCGAAATCCATTTCTCATCTGCACGTCCGTGATTTACGTGCCTCACGTTGCCCGTCTTCAAGCCGAACGAAACGGCAAAGTATTCAATGACAACAACATAGCACAACATGTCATTCCCGCGAAGGCGGGAATCCATTCAACTCGTGGCACTTCTGGATCCCTGCTCTCGCAGGGATGACACAAGAACCGGTCGGCCTGAGTATCTACAATGACGATGAGGCACGCCCGGATTATACCCTGTGCAGTCTGCTTTTCAACCGACCGGGTGACCAGTTTTGACTTTATATCACTCGGTTCTTCGGCTATAATCGGTATCATTGGGTGCACACGAAGAGGTTGACGAGAAACACAATGAACGATATCGAGCGATTGTCACAACTCATTAACGCCGGTCATCCGTGCATATCCATCGTGACCTACGAGGAGCAGTTTGCGCTCGAGGTTGTGCGTCAGGCGGCGACCTCTCTCAAGCGCGACCTGTGGATGTGGTCCGTGGGCAATGGCGTTCAAGAAGGGCTCATGGGCGACGGCCCCATCGTCGCAGAGACCGAGACGCCGGCGGCCGGATTGCGTAATCTGGCCGGCACGGAAGGGGAATCCGTGGGCGTGACTCTCGACCTCTCCGAACACCTTAACGGCGGTCTGACTTTGCGGGCCTTTCGCGACTTGCTCGAACGCTACAAGAACAAGGGAAGTACGCTCGTGATGATTGACAGCCGGGACAATCTGCCCGGCGTGGTGAAATCCTATACCCGTCCGTTCGAGCTTTCCTACCCGGCCGGTGAGGAACTGCAAGCTATTATCAGTAAGACGCTGCGCCGGATCCATAAAAAGGAACCGATTGAGGTCGGAATCTCCCGCAAAGGTATGGATACGATCATACGCAACCTGCGGGGGCTGACCCGCCGCCAAGCCGAGCAGATCATCATCGACACGGTGGCCGAGGACCGGCGTTTTGACGACGGCGATATCAACACGGTAATCGCAAGCAAACGGCGGATGATTCAGCGCGGCGGTCTGCTCGAATACATTGAAACGCCGCTGGACCTGAGCGAGATCGGGGGTATGGACCGGCTGAAGAAGTGGCTGGAACAGCGCAAGAACGCCTTCACCGCCGGGGCTGAAGCCTTCGGCCTCCTCCCACCCCGGGGCGTGCTCATGCTCGGCGTTCAGGGCGCCGGCAAGAGCCTCTGCTCCAAAGCCATTGCCAGCGCGTGGCATCAGCCGCTCCTGAGAATGGACCCCGGAGTCCTGTACGCCAGCTATATCGGCGAATCCGAGCGGAATCTCCGCGAGGCGCTCAAGCAAACCGAATCGATGTCGCCCGTGGTCCTATGGATCGACGAGATCGAGAAAGGCTTCGCCTCCGCCGCCAGTCAGAGCACGGACGGCGGGTTGTCCAAGAGATTGTTCGGCACGCTGCTAACGTGGATGCAAGAGCACAAAGAGCCGGTCTTCGTCATTGCCACGGCCAATGACATCACCGCCCTGCCGCCCGAGCTACTTCGCAAAGGCCGCTTCGATGAGATATTCTTCGTGGACCTGCCCACCGAGGCCGTGCGCGAGCAAATATTCGCCATCCACCTGAGCAAACGCCTGCGTGACCCTACGAAATTTGACTTGCCGGCGTTGGCGAAAGCCGCAGGAGGTTACAGCGGAGCGGAGATCGAGCAGGCCGTCATCTCGGCCTTGCACGAGGCGTATGCCGAGAGGAGCGGAATGAGTACCGAACGGATTCTGAACGCTCTGAGAACGTCTCCTCCCTTGTCGGTCACGATGGCGGAAAGCGTGCAATGCCTCCGAGCCTGGGCGAAAAGCCGATGCGTTCCCGTGGATTGAAGGTCCGCTCGAGGAATGCCGGACGGAACTTTTGCCTTTTGCTCGCACACTTTTGCCTTATAATAAGGCGGCCGATCACAGGAAGACAGTTTGAGGATGCAGAATATGAATAGGCGCAGTCTATCAGGGATGATCATCGTGGGCGCGATAGGTTTGTTGGCTCTTTCCGGCTGCGTGGAACGAGAGTTGACGATCAACACGAATCCGCAAGGCGCTGTGGTCGAATTGAACGACGAGGAAATCGGCGTCTCGCCCGTGACGGTGAATTTCAACTGGTATGGTGACTATTGCGTGCGGATTCGCAAGGAAGGCTACGAAACGCTGAACACCCACCGCGACCTGAAAGGCCCCTGGTACGACGCTTTCCCATTCGACTTCTTCGCCCAGATCGTCGATCCGCACCGCATCGTGGATTCGTACGAGTGGACGTTCGACCTGTCGCCCAGGCAGCCGGTCAGCCGGGAGCAGCTTATCCAGGACGCCCGGGACATGCAAAAGCAATTGCAGTAGAGGAGCCCTGTTTGAAGCTCAAGATTCATACCCAAATTCTCATCGCCATCGCCCTGGCGATCATCGTCGGCGTTCTTCTGGGGGAAAAAGCGAGCCACGTAAAGATTGTCGGGGACCTCTTCATTCGTTTGCTCAAAGCGATCATTATTCCCCTGATCCTCGCCTCGATGGTAGCGGGCATCGTCAGTCTCGGTGATGCTCGCAAGTTAGGCAGGATCGGCGCCAAGACGTTCATCTATTACATGGCGACGACAACTCTGGCCGTGGGGGTCGGGCTGATCCTGGTCAACGTCATACACCCGGGGACGGGCGTGAATCTGGGCGCCGAACAAACAACGGAAGTGGCCAGCGGAGAAGTCCCCTCCATACTGTCCATCCTCAAGGACATCGTTCCGGCCAACCTGTTCGACGCTATGGCCAAAGACAAGGTTCTGTCGGTCATCTTCTTCGCGCTGCTCCTCGGCGTCGCCATCAGCAGTGTGGGCGAAACGGGCAAGCCTTTAATTACCTTATTTGAAGGCTTCAACGCGGTGATGATGAAGATCACGGGCTGGATTATGCGTTTGGCGCCATTCGGCGTCTTTGCACTGATGGCCCACACGATCGGCACGATGGGCCTGGCCGTCATAAAGCCGCTGATTACGTATATGGCGACAGTGGTTTTGGGGTTGGCCATCCACGCTTGCGTCACACTTCCATTGCTGCTGATTGTCTTCGGCAAGTATTCACCCGTGAAGTTCATCAAAGACGTGTTCAGCGCCGTGGCCACCGCCTTCAGCACCGCCAGCAGCGCCGCCACGCTGCCGATTACGATGGATTGCGTACAGGAAAACTCCGGCGTCTCCAACAAGATATCGAGTTTCGTCCTGCCGTTAGGCGCGACCATCAACATGGACGGGACGGCCTTGTACGAAGCGGTCGCCGCCATGTTCATTGCCCAAGCCTACGGCGTCGATCTGGCTTTAGGACAGCAATTGATTATCATGCTCACCGCCACGCTTGCCTCCATAGGCGCCGCCGCCATTCCGGGCGCCGGCCTCATTACGATGGTCATTGTCCTCAAAGCCGTGAATCTGCCGCTTGAGGGGATCGGGATGATCTTGGCTGTGGACAGGCTGCTGGATATGCTCCGGACCGCCGTCAACGTATGGGGTGACGCCTGCGGAACCATCGTCGTCTCGAACCTGGAAGGGGAACAACTGAACCGTTCGGCTCAAGCAGACAAACGATAGCGCATAATGTTGTCACTCCCGCGAAAGCGGAAGTCCATTCCTTCTGCTCTGGATTCCTGTGAAAGCAGGAATGACAGGAGAGTCACAGCAGATTATCGCGATACCATTCAATGGCTTTTTGAAGCCCCTCGTCGAATGACACCACCGGATTGAAGCCTATCAGGCCCTGGGCCCTGGTGATGTCTGCGAGAGAGTGTTTGACGTCTCCCGCTCGCGGGGTCTCGTAAATCGGGTTGACCTGCTTGCCCACGGTCTTGTTTATCATAGCGATGATTTCGTTGACCGTGACGGCCTGGCCGCACGCGATGTTAATGACTTCGCCTTTCGTCTGCTTGGCACGTGCTGCGAGCAGGTTCGCGTGCACGACGTTATCGATGTAGGTGAAATCACGGCTTTGCTCGCCGTCGCCATAGATCGTCGGCGGCTGATCCTTCAAGATAGAGGTGACGAACGCCGGTATCGCGGCGGCGTATTGGCTCGTCGGATCCTGGTAGGGACCGAAAACGTTGAAGTATCGTAGTGCAATGGTCTCAAGACCGAAGACCTCATAGAAGACCGAGCAATAGTATTCGCCGACAAGTTTCGCGGCGGCATAGGGCGAGAGAGGATTGGGCGTCATCGTCTCGACCTTCGGCAAAGTGGGCGTGTCCCCATAGGCGGAGGAACTCGCGGCATAAACGAATCGCTTGATGCCGGCATCTCTTGCGGCTAACAAGAGCGTGAAGGTGGCATCCACACAGTGCCGATGCGTCGCAGCCGGATCGTCCACACTGCGGGGCACTGAAGGCAAAGCACCCTGATGGAAAACGGCATCGATATCTTTCATCGCCGATCGGGCGACTTCCGGATCGCCCATGTCGGCCTCGACGAACTCGATTTTGTCGGCAATGTCTGCGAGGTTGCTCCTTTTACCCGTGAGCAGGTTGTCGAGTACCCTGACAAAGCAGCCTTCCGAAACAAGTCTTCTGCAAATATTCGAGCCGATGAAGCCGGCCCCTCCGGTTACTAAGAACTTCTCCATCAGATATTCCTCTCAATTTAGATGCGACAACCTTATAAACCGCAATCATCAGCATAGGCTTCAGGCCGCGCCAGCGGCAATCTGAGCTTTCTTTTGATATCTTCTGTAGGACTTGTATTGTTCCTGGAAATAGCCGCCCTTGATCGCCTTGGCGGCAAATAGCACACAGCCGACCACAGCGGCATTGACTTCCTTCAACTCACGAATCGCTCTCTGGGCGGCGCCTCGTGTCGTCTGGCCGGCGTTGAATACCAGGACCGTCGCGTCAGCAAGTCCGGCCAGCACTTTCGCATCGCTGACGAGCAGCACGGGCGGACCGTCGATAATGATGTGGTCGTATTTCTTGCGCTGGTCTTGAAGCAGCTCCGCCATCCGAGGGCTGCCCAACAATTCGGCGGGGTTGGCGGGCAGTGGGCCGCAGTCGATCACGTCAAGGCCTTCCATGCCGCTGGACCGGATCGCCTTGGTCGCCGTGCACTGGCGCATGAGCACGCTACTCAGACCGAAGTTGAAATTCTTGACTGACGGCTTCGTCTCCAGCTTCGGGAATAAGGCGTGCAGATGCGGCTGCCTAAAGTTGGCGTCGATCAGCAGGATCTTCTTCTCAGCGGTGACAAAACTCGTCGCCAGATTAACCGCCACAGACGTCTTGCCGTCACCCGCCATACCGCTGCTGACCAGGAGCGTCTTCAAAAACTCGGGATCGCCGGACATCATCAGATTGGCCCGGCATTGCCTGTATGCCTCGCTAATGATGGAATACGGCGCCAGCCGCACGGCGTGGCAAAGTTCGATCCGGCGAACCTGGCTGTCCTCGGATGCATCGGGGATAACGCCAAGAAGCGGAATATGGAGGTATCGCGCTACGTCGCTCGGCGCCCGCACGAGATCGTTGGACAATTCAACGAGAAAAGCCAACCCGATGCCCAGCAACAAACCCAAGAGCGTTCCGCTGGGAAACCAGAGCCACCATTGCCGGGAGAAGACCATCTCAAGCGGCGGCGGCGCCTTTCCAACGGACAGGACCTTCGGCGTCTCCGGATCGTCGTGAAGGGTCTTGAGTTTCTCGATCTGCTCTTTGATCTTGTCGAGCATTGCGAGGCGCTCATCTCTGATCGCCACACCCTTCTCGTACTGTATGCGGGCGAGATCAAGCTGCTTGTTCTTCGCCTCCGCCTCCTGGCGCAGCTTCTCCAACTGCTCGAATCTCTCCTGGAGGACAATTAAGCTGTCGTGCGCGCTTTCCAGATTCGCCCGCCGGGTCTGATTAGCAAGCTCAACCTCCCGCCCTTCTCTTTTCTTTTTGGCTTCCTCCAGCCGCTCTCTGGCCAGACGCACGTCTCTGTGATTCTCGCCAAACTTAGTGAGCAAGCCTGAAAGCTGGCCCTCCCAGTAAGTCACTTGTTGGGCCAGGTCGATCATCTGGGGGTCCTTTTCGACCGCGACTTTAATCTGATCGGTAATCGGACCGGTCGCCAGCTTCTGGAGATTGGCAATGTCCGCTCGAAGCTGACTGATGATCAGATCGAGCTCGTTCTTTTGAAGCTCGAGATTGTTCAGCTTTACTGTGGCGGTATGCTGGTAGTAGCCGTTCGATGGCATTTCCAGGTCGGTCACGTCGTAAGCGGAGCGAACATCATCCAAGCCCTTCTCTGCGGCGTCCAACTCGCCCTGAACACGAATCCGCTGCTCTTCGAGTTGTTGCAGCCGATCCGATATCTCCCGTCTCTCGCTCGCCCCTTGACTGGACAAGAACAACTCCACCATCTCGTTGACGATATCCGCCGCTTCTTTCGCACGGCCGCACGTCATGGATACTTCGACAAACTCACTGTCCCGTTGGGCGTGGGCGCCGAAGTGCCGCTGCAGATACTTGACGGCCTTTCTTCTATCCCGCCCTCTTCGCTCGAACCACTTTGTTTCTTTGACTTTGTCCCGGTCGAGCAGGTCTTCCAGCGTCTTTTGCTGTTTGATAAGGTTGGCGATGGACTGGCGATGTCCGTACAAGATGTCCCTCTGCAACTGAACGCTGCCGATAGTCATCGGGTCTTTTTCTACGGGGGGCAAGACTTGAATATAGGTCCTCGCGGTATATCGTGGAAGGTACTTCCGCAAGAGCTTCCAGGCTCCTCCTCCAGCCGCCAGTCCAAGCACAGTCAAACAAACAATCAGGAATACATGGCGACGCAATATGGCAAAGACTTCTTTCGGCGTCAGCGAGCTGGACGGGGCCGGCCGCATCGCGCCGGGCCTTGCCATCCTGTTCGATGCCGAAGGTCTGTCTCCTGCCATCTTGATCTCCATTCAGCGTAACGTCCGTGAAGCAGAGACTGCTCCATGACCCCCACGCAAGCACGTCGGCCGGGGCTCACTCCGAAACCCGCGCCACAGCCTGTTCTATCCTCTGTTTGGCCTTCCCGGAAAGCTCGTGCTCACCTGTTTTCAATGCCTCCTTGTACGCGGCCAGCGCCTCTTGTTTGGCGCCAAGTTTTTCCTTTATCATGCCCTCATGCTCATATACTTCGGCCGGAACGGGAGTTCCATCCTGCTCGAAACACTGCAAAGCCGCGGCCAGCGACTTAGCCGCCTCGGTGGCATCTCCGTTTTTGAGCAGCACATACGCATACGTGTCCAACATTCCCGGACTGTCCGGCCTGCCATCCAGCGCCCGCTTGGCATAATCGAGGGCTTTTGAGAGCCGTTCACCCTCTTCAGCGAGCAAATACGCCAGATTATTCAGTACAGTCGCAACATGCGTATTATTCGGCATTTTCGTTAGAAGACTTTCGTATTCCGTGATGGCGGTCTTCAGATAATTCTTATCGGAAGTCTGCTCATAAAGCCGGGTCAGCACCTCACCTTTACTCAAAACATAGTCCACTCTGCGGGGATCCGTCGGCCCGGTAAGACTGATGCACTTGTCGATATGATCGATAGCCTTAGTATTTTCGTCGTTGATGGTTGCCAGGCGGAACATAGCCAAATTGTCGGCAAGAGAGTCCGGATCGGCCTGGAGCTTCCGCTGGCAAAGATCCTCAACTTCTTTGGCGCCCAACAATTTGCACGCCCTCGTTAAGAGGTTTGAGGCAAGAATACCATCGGCCCCAACGGCGTCGATGGCCTTTTGAGCGTAGTCCACAGCCGTTGCTCTGTCGCTCAGCATGAGCTTCGCCCGGGCCATTTGGAGATAGGCAACGTAAGCAAAGGGGCCCTTAGTGTATTCGGCGCCGTCCGTGAAGACCTTGTCCAGCTTTGCCGGATTCCAGCTTGCAGTATTTGGTGTTCCGGCGCTCGCGATAAGCGATTGCAGATATCCACCGACCGCTGTTGCGTATAAGCCATCGTGCGCTACATCCGCTTTGTCTTCGCCCGCGTGCAATTTTTGCCGGGTTTCAACGGCTTTCGCAAAAAGACTCTCGGCGTTGTCATAGTCGCCCATTTGAACGGCCAACGCCCCGGCCCGATTCAGCCAGTAGGCGCTATCAGGAAATTCTCCAAGCATATCCTGATAGAATTTCTTGAGTTCCGATCTCCTGCCGAGTTGAACGTAAATGCGTTCGAGCAACAGCCTGCCTTCCACGGGAGCACCCGGTACACCGATGGCGTTCCGAAGCTCTGTTATCGCATCCTCATATCGCTCCATCCGCACGTATGTTTTAGCCAGAAGAACGCGGGTTGCCGGCTCATCGGACAACGTCTTGCTTTTCTGCAGGTCGCTAACGGCTCGCATGAAATCCTCACGGAAGAAGTTGATCTCGCCTCGGAGCCGCCATGCGGTCGGATCATCGGGATTATTCTGGAGATTTCGGTTAGCCAGGTCCAACGCCTCATTCAGCCGGCCCTGTCGCATGACGAGCCACGTTTGAAGCTGGAGACTCCGCGGATCGTTCGGATACTTCTCCTTGAAACTCTGGAGCTTGAGGTCGGCGTCCTTAATGAGGCCCACTCGCAGAAACGCTTGTATCTGAGCAAAGTTGTTCTCTAACGTATCTTGAGATTTTATGAGCTCTTCCGAATACTGCTTTACGCCGGTCCTGTTCCCGGTTCTCTCGGCAACGAGCAACAAGCCTCTAAGCACGTTGCTGTCTTTTTTGCCACTTTCGTATAGCCCTTTCAGGACCTTCCCCGCCTCGTCGTACTGGCCCACCTGAAGGTAGTGATCCCAGAGCAACGTTTTGTCGCTCGATCCTTCGAGGAGTGCTTTGGCTTGCTCGCCTTGCCCTTTGGCCCGCAGGTATTCGGCGTAATAATAGAGCATCCGTTTGTCGTTGGGAGCCGCTTGCTTCGCTTGCTCGAAAGCCGATCCCGCAATTTTGAACAGGGCTTGCTTCGTTTGCGGGTCGCTTTGCCTGACGGCCACCTCCGTCGCCAGCTTGCCGAGCAACAAGGTGTTCTCAAGGCTTGGATTGGCCTCTAACAAATCCTGGCGAATCGCAACGGCCTTCAGCGGCTCCGTCGGCGCGATATAGTCCGCGTAGAGACTTCGCAACCCCAGATCACCGGGATTCAAGGCGATAGCCTTAAGCAAAGCGTCCTTGGTCTCGGCCACCTGGGCGTCGGAGACCTTTGCACCCAACTCCTGATTTCGATGATAGAGTGCGCTGGCCAAACCTCGGGCAATCGTGCCATCCAGCGGATTCAAAGACGCGGCTTTTTGGATATCGTCTATGGCCGCGTGGTCATTTCCAAGAGAGGCATCAACGCTGCTTCGGAGCATGTAGCCGTACGAGAACACAGGCTTCAGCTTGAGACACTCGTTGATTCGCGTCAAAGCATCTTTGAAATCGCCTTTCGCCAGGGCAAGACGGGTTCCAAAAACCTGACCCTGACAGCCATCGAGATTCTTCCCACGAGCACCGGCGACAATCTCCTCCGCTAATTGCCAGTCTTTCTTTCCGATCGCCAGATCGAGATAGTGGTTGGCAGCCAGGATAGTTCGCTCGCGGAGGGGCCCTTCCGGAATACGATCCTGCGACATCGCCCGGTCAAAGGCCATCTTGAACTCGCTGAGGGCCCTTTCCGGCTCGTTGTACCTGCGATAATACACGCCAAGCTGTACGGCTCGAAGAATCGGATCCGGTGTCTTCTCCAGCGCTTCTTTCTCGATCTGTTTGAGCCGCTCGTGAGAAACCCGTGAAGGAACCGGCTCGGACAGTATCAGATAGTAAACCTGAGCCGTCGTGCTGTCCGGGAAAGCCTTTGTATACTGATCGAGCAGATGCCTGACCTTGTCGGTCTGGCCTTGGGCCAGGTACCCTCTACAAACGTCTATCAGCGAAACCTCATCGACGGAGTTCGGGTCAACAGCCAGAAGTTTTTCGATCAGTTCAGCTTCCGTTCCCAGGTAGTTGTATAGTTCGGTCGTCCTGTCTTTCTGCGAAGTGGCGGTCTGTGAATCGACCAACGGCTCGCCGCCCGATGCGACCGGCTGAAGCTCCGCATCCGCGCCGCTGCGCCGGTCCTCCTGATCGGCAGCAAGTTGAAGAGTTGCGACTCTTTTCTGAGTGAGCATTAGACGCAGCTTGAGCGTTTCCGCCCCGTCCTGGGGCATTTTCGCTAATTCGCTTTCCGCGTCTTCAAGCTGCCGCGCCCCGATCAGAGCCTGGACGCGAAGAGATCGACTCCTGTCGCTGGCGCCAAAATACTGCTCATAGACATCCACGTGCTGCAATGCCTCCGACCAGTGATTCAACTCCAGCAGAACGTCTACATAGTCCAGATACGCATCGGGCTTGGTCTCGCTAATACCCGAATAGATCGCCCCGATCAGGAATTCAAGCTCGGCACCGGTCTCAGACGTGTCCTTGAAAAGTCCTGCGAGCGTATATGACAGATAGGCAAATTCCGCGTCCCGGGGCCAGGGCGGCTGAGGCGGCATGACCGCTCGGAACTGCTCGTAGGCCTGATACAGATCTCGGACGGCACCTTCCTTGTCGCCCTTTGCCAATTCGAGCATCCCCTTCCACTTATAGGCCAGAGGCTCTTCAGCGCTGCCGAAGATTTGGTCGATTTCATGCACGTCTTTTTCAGCCTCAGCCAGATCGTCACTCACCTGCGGTGACGTGGCCGGCCCCTTTGCGTTAAGCACCCGCTCA
>CAYZAH010000008.1:0-20164 GCA_964475805.1 uncultured Pirellulales bacterium
AGGCCGCCCGTCCAGTTGGGGACTTTGCCTGTAATGTCCGGCTCCCAATCCGTCCTGGATATGCCGATCGGGTCAAAGATTCGCCGTTTCAGATAGTCGTGAATCGGCTCGCGGGCAATTTGCGTGAGGACGTAGCCGTACTGCTGGGTGGCCTCGTCCCAATACTGGTACTTCGTGCCCGGAGCGAAGAATGGGGGCAGCGCGCGGACAAATGCGTTTTCGTCGCCCCGGTGCTTTTCGTCGAAATCGTACGAGCCACCGACGCCGTCGAAACCAGAGGTCATCGTCGCGAAGTGACGGAGTGTAACGCCGCGATAATACTTACCCAGATCTCGCGGATTGTACGGCCAAGCCAATGTGTCTAACGTACACTTTCCGTCGTCGATCAGGAGTCCCTGAGCGGTGCTCGTGAACGCCTTGGTGATGGACCAGATGCGCTGTCGGCGATTCACTTCCGGGCCTTTCCAGATGACCCGCCCATTGCGCACGATGATAAGCCTCGCAACGCCATTACGGCCGGCGTGCTCTCGAAGATAATCCGCAGCAGACTGCAATTTCGCCGAATCAACGTTCTGCGATTCAGGCGTAACCTCTTCCCAGGCGGCACCGGGGAAGGTCATCTGTTCCGAGCGTACGGTCCGGCTGCACGTCGCTACGAGCAGTAGAACGACGGCAGCGCAAATCCGGTTTTTCATCATGTCTGAGTCTCCTGTATTTCAGTAACCCGTTTGATTTCTTGGTTGGCAAAAACTGTCGAGGACGTCCCGCGCCGACACCGTCACGGTTACGACCCCCCAACAGCATCCCATCACTCAACGACGTCAATGATAACAGAATACACCGCTTGGCGCCAATGCTCTTAATAGTGATATGCAATTAGGACATTCAGGTATGTTCTTGAGCATGACTGATTCTTCGCCCACCGGTCTCACCGTGTCGTACAGTAGTCCGGTCCTCATTTGGCGGTGGTCTGGGCGGCGGTGATTCTTTGCACTTCTGCTTCCGGATCGAGGGCCAAACCAGGCTCCAGTTGTACTGCCCTGTGAAAGATAGCGAGTGCGCCTTCAAAGTCTCCCCTTTTCGCCAGGTCCCGGCCGGCCTGGACAAAGCCGGGATCAATCGGCAGGTCTGGACAGGTCTTATGGTACGGCTCTTCCCCGAAGTGCTCTTGCCATTCTCGGTACGTCAGGTTTCGGGCAAGACGCGCGCGGGCCTGAGCGATTAGGTCATCAGGTCGCCAGTAGTTGATGCGGACGGTTCCGTCGTCACTTGCAGTCGCCAAGTATCTTCCTTCAGGGTCGGGACTAAGGGTAACGGCCTCCACAAAATCGTCGTGGCGCATCCTTGCAATCTCTTTACCATCGGCCCATTTCCACACCCGCGCGAACGTGTCCACGCTCGCGGTCGCAAGGTACTTTGCATCCGGGCTGAAAGCCACGCACGTCACGTGACTTTCATGATTCATCCGCGCCAGTTCCCTGCCACTGCTCGTTTGCCACACCCGGGCGGTTCCGTCCAAACTCGCGGTCGCCAGATACTCTCCGTTCGAGCTGAAGGTGACGGAATAAACGGCGCTATCATGCTTCATCCGGGCCAGCTCTTTCCCGCCGGCCCATTCCCATACTTTCATGATCCCATCGCGGTCCCCCGTCGCTACGCGCTTGCCGTTTGGGCCGAACGCGACGGCAAGCACGTCAGCTTCGTCACTCATCCGCGCGAGTTCCTTGCCGCTGCTCACCTGCCACACTCTCGCCGTCTTGTCCAGACTTCCCGTTATCAGATAATTCCCACTCGGGCTGAAGGCGACCGACCGCACCTCGCCATCGTGACTCATTCTTACAAATTCTTCGCCGCCGGATGCTTGGCATAGTCGGGCGGTGCCGTTCGTCGCTGCCGTGGCCAGGTATCTTCCGTTTGGGCTGAAGGCCAGGCAATTCACCCAGCCCTCGTGGGCTATCCGCGTGAGTTCTTTGCCACTTGCCGCTTCCCACACTCTTGTGGTTTTATCTGAGCTTGAACTCGCCAGGTGCCGACCAGCGGGGCTGAAGGCCACGGAAAGCACTCGGTTATCATGGTGCATGCGCACCTCGTGTGGCCTACGCGTGGCCTCCCAGATATGAGCGGTCTTGTCCATGCTTGCAGTCGCCAGGTATTGTCCATCCGGACTGAAAGCGATAGCAAGGACGAGGTTTTCGTGGTTCATTC
This sequence comes from uncultured Pirellulales bacterium, assembly GCA_964475805.1. Classification (GTDB taxonomy): domain Bacteria; phylum Planctomycetota; class Phycisphaerae; order Sedimentisphaerales; family Anaerobacaceae; genus JAFGTG01. The sequence continues at coordinate 2,206 of CAYZAH010000008.1, forward strand.
GCCCCACTTCTTTGCCATTTGCCACATGCCAGACTCGTGCGTTTCCACCTTCGCTCGCGGTCGCCAGATACTTTCCGTCCGGGCTGAAGAGGGCCGAAATCACGTGTCTGTCATGGCCAATCCGCATAAGCTCTCTGGGCTTATGGCGAACGTCCCAGATTCGAGCTGTCTTATCGTAGCTGGCCGTTGCCAGGTAGCTGCCATCAGGGCTGAAGGCGACCGAGCGCACTTCATGTCCATGTGCCATTGACATGAGTTCTTCGCCTGAACTTACGTTCCACAGCCTCGCAGTGTGGTCGAGGCTCGCGGTCGCCAGATATCTTCCATCCGGGCTGAAGGTAAGCGAGTGCACGTCGCCGGCATGGTTCATGCACGCGAGTTGCTTCCCTGTACCCACATCCCACAGCCTCGCCGTATCATCATTCCCACCTGTCGCGAGGAGTTTTCCATCGGGAGTGAATGCGACAGCCCATACCGCATCTGTGTGGTTCATGCACACAAGCTCAGCACCACTTCTTGCGTCCCACAGTCGTGCGGTTTTGTCAAGGCTTCCGGTCGCCACGTGCTTTCCGTTGGGATCGGGGCTAAAAACCGCCGCACGTACGTCATTGTCATGGTGCATGCGCAGAAGCTCTTTGCCGGTGACGGTATCCCACACGCGCGCAGTCCCGTCTCGGCCTGCCGTCACCAGACGCTTTCCATCGGGGCTGAAGGCGACTGAACGGACCGAACGTGCATGGTTCATCCGTGCAAGTTCCTTCCCGGTTTCCGTTTCCCACAAACGCGCGGAAAAATCCCAACTCCCGGTCGCGACGTACTTACCGTCCGGGCTGAAGGCTACGGTGCAGACTGCGGACGTGTGGCGGGCGAAGGTGGCGACGTGGCGAGGGAGCAGCGCCAGCCCCCGACGCAAGGCTTGATCGGCGTCCAAGGAGGGTAGCCGTTGCATGGACTCCACCGCGAGCAATACGCTGCGCTGCAACAGATTCGCCTGTTGCTCGATCATCAACTGGGCTTGAGACGCGAGCAGATGAGCGTGAAAGGTTTTTTCGGCCTCCTCCGCCCGGATACGCTCACTTTCCTCTCTGTCCTTGGCTTGTTGCGTTTGCGCATGGGCGACCGCTTCTCCTTTAAGCGCCTTTTCTGAGCGGAAGTACATGGCCGTGCTGACGACCAGCCCGATCAGAAGGGTGGCGGCTACTGTGGCGGCCGCGCCGACCAATCCCCGGCGACGCTGAATGAATTTCTTGAGACGGTACGTCGCGCTCGGCGGGCCAGCTAAGACCGGTTCGTTGTTCAAATAGCGCCTGATGTCGGCGGCAAATTCACTGGCAGAATCATATCGGCGATTTCGGTCCTTCTCCAGAGTCTTCATCACCACCCAGTCCAGATCGGCACGGATCAGCTTTTGCAGGGCGTCGGGGTTAGACCGGCGGCGTTTCGCCACGTCGATCATGGTTTCGCTCCCGGCACTGATCTTCGTGGATGGACGGACCGGCTCTTCCTCTCGGATGATCCGTTGCATCTCTTTGTAGCTTTTGCTCAGAAGGTAGTCGGAAGTAAACGGTGGTGAGCCTGTCAACAACTCGTAGAGAAGAGTACCTAAAGAAAAGATATCCGTGCGGATGTCTATGTCTGTGTCGTCCGGCTCCGCTTGTTCAGGACTCATATAGGCCGGCGTGCCGATCATTTGGGCATGATACGTGTAGAGCGTCTTTTCGGTGAGCCGCCGATTGATCGCTTTGGCGATGCCGAAGTCGATCACCTTGGGCACTGGCTTGCCGTCGTGCTCCGCGACCATCACGTTCGAGGGCTTGATATCGCGGTGGATAATCCCCTTCTGATGGGCGTGCTGGACGGCCTGGCAGACGGAAACGAACAATTCCAGCCGCTCTTCCGTGCTCAGCCGACTTGCGTCACAGAAGTCGGTGATCGAAGCTCCTTTGACGAGCTCCATGACGAAATACGGTCGGCCTGCGTCAGTGGCTCCGGCGTCCAAGACCTTGGCGATACCCGGGTGATCCATCATAGCCAGAGCCTGGCGCTCCGCCTCGAATCGGGCAATAACCTGTTTCGTATCCATGCCCAATTTGATGATCTTCAGAGCGACGTAGCGACGAATCGGTCGTTGCTGCTCGGCTCTGTAAACAACAGCCATTCCACCTTGGCCGATCTGCTCCAAGAGTTTGTAACGCCCAATGACCGTGCCCGGCTGCTCGGTAAGCGGTAATTCCAGAGCGAGTTCGGAGTCAAAGCCCGTCGATTCGAGGAGACCACTGGCTTCTCTACGGGCCTTAAGAAGATTCTCTACTTTATCACGTAGATTGGTGTCATCGCCACAGATCTGATCGAGATAGGTCGAGCTCTCCTCTTCCGTCTGTTTCCCGATGGCTTCCGAGAAAATGGCTTGGATGTCTTTTTCTTGCCGGCTCATTCTTTTCCCACTGTTGTACAGTACAAGCAATCACTGAATATGTCAAATCCTTGTCTGTGATGGGTTTTTGGTCGGAAAAACTATTTTCTTGTAACAAAGGGCGGTTCCCGAGCGTCTGTGACAATAGTTGTGCGGTGTTCGTACAGCGTAAAACCGAACGGCGGGCAATATTTAGCTTGGTATAAGCCCTTCTTCTTGGTAAACTTATGAGTCTTGAGGACTTTGCTTCACAAACGCCCGGGAGTATGAACTTGGAGACAAACGGAAACAGGAAAAAGAGGCTGGGTGAGTTGCTTTGTGAGAAAGCGTATTTGGACGAATCCGGCCTTGAACTGGCGTTGGCGGAACAAAAGGTCGAGCATCGGCGTTTAGGCGAGATTCTCGTGGATCTCGGATATGTAACGCAAGCCCAGCTTAATGAAGCACTTGCGCTTCAAGCGGGGATTGAGCGAGTTTTGCTGACCGATATTTCCATCGGGGGTGATCTTATCGCGCTTGTCCCCGCCGAACTGGTTAGCCGATACAACGTTCTGCCGGTTCGCCGTCAAAATGGGCGACTAATGGTTGCGATGACGGACCCGTTTCAACCCCAGGTGATGGAAGATTTACGTTTTGTGACCGGCTGCTCGGTGCGACGCTACTACGCCGACCCGAAAGAGATGGAGAACGCCATCCTGAAGTTTTACGGCAGCAACGTGGCTCGGATGCTGGACGATCTGGCTCCGACGGAACAGGCGGCCGAAATTGACATCCAGGACAACGGAGATTATTCGGCGGCAAAGCTCCAGCAAATGGCCCGGGAGCCGTCCCTGGTTAACCTGGTCAACCTGATCATCATCGAGGCGCTTGAGGCCCGCGCCAGCGATATCCACATCGAGCCGTTCGAGCACGAAGTGAAGATCAAGTACAGAGTGGACGGCCTGCTCGTCGAGCGGACGCCGTGCTCGAAGCGGCTCCAAGCGGCCATCATCTCACGCCTCAAGATCATGGCGAACATGAACATTGCCGAACGATTCGTGCCCCAAGACGGGCATATCGAATTCGCGGGCAAGAAAGGCCGGATCGATCTGCGTGTCTCAACGGTTCCGACCGTCTTCGGCGAATCGATCGAGTTAAGAATCCTGGACCGGACGGCGTCGCTCATGCCGCTGCACGATTTGGGCATGAATGAACAATGCCTGGATGGATACATGAAATGCCTTCATCGGACCAACGGGATCGTGCTCGTCACCGGCCCGACCGGGTGCGGCAAGACGACTACGCTTTACTCCTCGTTGAATAAGATATACTCCCCGTCGGTCAAGATGATCACGATCGAAGATCCCGTTGAATATCAGCTCGAAGGCATCAATCAGATGCCGGTCAACCCAAAAAGAGGATTGACGTTCGCCACGGGTTTGCGGCACATCCTTCGCCACGACCCGGACATCGTTATGGTGGGGGAAATCCGCGACAAGGAAACAGCGAATATTGCCATCCGTGCGGCCCTGACTGGGCACCTCGTCTTTTCGACGCTCCATACAAATGACGCGCCGGGAGCGGTCACTCGACTGATTGACATGGGGGTCGAGCCTTTCCTTCTGGCCAGTTCTTTGGAGGGTGTGCTGGCTCAAAGGCTCGTGCGCAATATCTGCCCACACTGCAAAGAACCTTACACGCCGGACGAAAACTTAATCAAGAACCTGAACGGCTCGATGCATATCGGCCCCGATGTGAAGTTCTATCACGGTGCCGGCTGCAACGAGTGCAATCAGACGGGCATGACCGGGCGAACGGGGATATACGAACTGCTCAGGATCACCGGTAAACTGCGGGAGCTCATCGCAGACCGGCCGACGACGGAACAGATCATCAAGGCCGCTCCGGCCGACCACATCAGTATGGTGCATGACGGCCTGACCAAGGTATTGGAAGGCATCACGACGCCCGAGGAGATATTCAGAGTTGCCAAGAGCATCGGCGACGATGATTAGAGTGCGAGGCGCCTCCTTGGGCCGTAAATGACATTCGAAAGGTGAGAGTCTAAAATTGGGCCAGTTTTCCTACAAGGCGGTAGATCGTAGTGGCGGACACGTCACGGGTAAGGTAGAAGCGGCTGATCGTAGAGGCGCGGTCGCCATCTTAGCAGGTCAGGGTCACTTCGTAACGGAGTTGATCGAGCAGGCCAGAGGCGGTCGAGCCGCCGTCGGGTTGATGGACGAGTTGAGTCGCCTTCTGCGATTTCGCTCGGAGAGAGTGTCGGGTAAAGAGATCCTGGCTATAACGACCCAGCTCAGCACGGCGTTGCGCGCGGGGTTGCCTTTGCTGACGGCCATCGAGCTAATCGGTAGACAACAGCACAAACCCGGCGCTAAGCGATTGTTGAACGACCTGGCTGAGGCGGTCAGCTCCGGCCAGGCGCTCTCGGAAGCGATGGCCAAGCACGAGCGGGTCTTCAGCCCTCTGTACATCTCGATGATAAAAGTCGGTGAAACGGGCGGTATCCTCGAACAGACTTCGGCCCAGTTGGCGGAGATGTTGACGCGGGAAGAGAAGATCAAAACGAACATGAAGAACGCTTCCGCGTATCCGCTTTTCGTTTTGTTCCTCGGGATTGTATCCGTGACCATTGTGATGACCGTGATATTGCCGCGAATCATAGGGACGCTGACCACTGACATCTCTATGCTGCCCTTGCCCACGCGGATACTCATGGGTATGAGCGGTTTCCTCAAGGGTTTGTTCACGACCTTCCTCGGGTGGGTACTGCTGGTCGGCATCATCATGGGAATCTACTACCTGCGAAAATGGATAAGAACAGAGGGGCGATTGAAATACGATACATTCAAACTGAAAATTCCAATTATGGGTTCGGTTCTGCGGACGATTTCCGTGGGCCGATTTGCCCGGACGCTCGGTGCGCTGACTATGGGAGGCGTAACGATCCTGGAGGCTCTGAAGGTTGTTCGCGATACACTTGGCAACGAGTTTTTGGGCCAGGAGATTGATTCGGTGGCGGAGAAGGTCAAGCGGGGTGAGCCGCTGGCTGAACCGCTGGAGGCATCGGGATGCTTCCCACCGCTGCTGATACAAATTGTCTCGGTCGGCGAGCAAACGGGAAAGCTTGATGAGCTTCTACTCAACGCCGCCGACACCTTCGACGGCGAGGCGGACTCTGCAGTCAATAGATTTATGTCGATTTTCCCCGCGCTTCTGATATTGCTTCTGGCACTGGTTATTGGCTTTATCATCGCGGCCACGCTGCTGCCCATTGTGATGATGCAGATGACGGGGGGAGCGCTTGGACACTGATTGGCAACGCGATCGGCGAGAAACGATTCGCAAGAGACTTATTCAGAGGTGACCAGAAATGAAGCGAAAGAGTACGAAAAGAAAGGCATTTACGCTTGTCGAATTGCTCGTGGTTGTCTTGATTATCACGATGCTTGCCGCCTTCGTGGCTCCGAGGTTGTTCACAGGCGTCGGCAAGACCAAGGCGGATCTATCCAGGGCGAAGATGGCCATCATTGAAAACGCACTGGCGCGGTTTTACATCGATTGCGGGCGATACCCGGACGATTCAGAAGGACTTGAAGCGCTCGTTACACCACCGACGGATTTGGAGGAAGGCAAGTGGAACGGCCCCTATTGCAAAGCCAGCGACATAGTAGACTTGTGGGACCATCCCTACATCTATGTCGCCGAGGGCGAGTTCAATCCGGGCAGCTTCGATTTGATCAGCTACGGACAAGACGGCATGGAGGGCGGCGACGGCGACAATGCGGATATTGTCAACCAGTAAGCCGCTGTCTGTCGGTACCATGCGAGCGCGCAATGCGAAAGCGAAGATCAATATGAAGCGGCGGGGCTTCACAATCTCGGAGCTACTACTGGTGGTTCTCGTCATTGGCCTGATAACGAGCGCGGGAACCGGCTTGTATGTCGGGACGTTCCGAGGCATGAAGGTGCGCAAGGCCGCGCAGGATTTCTTCCTCACGGCCGAGTACGCGAGGATCATGGCGATGGAGCGGCAGACGCCCTACCGATTAGAGATGGATTTGGCCAATCGTGGGTTCTCTTTGACAACCTTGCGATGGGATGAAGAGTCTGGTCAGGTGGGTTTGGAAACCGTCAGAGATGTCTACTGCAAACCGGTACAATTCGACGGGGACGTTACGTTCGAGGCGGTTGAAGTCGTGCCGGGCACCTGGGAGGTGGAATCAACGACGCCGGAACAACAGACGATCGTTTTCTCCCCGGATGGGACCTCGCAATCCGCAGTCGTCCAGATCGGCGACGGAAAAGCTCATTATACGGTAAGCATCAGCGCCGCCACGGGTAGCGCAAAAGTCCAATTCGGCACGGCTGACAATATCAAGGTCACTACAATCGACTTGGATGCACAATGAGAACGAGATCAGCCAAAAAGAGAAGGGGCTTTACGTTGGTGGAGGTCATCGCCGCCAGCGTGATCCTTTGCGGTGCCGTGATGGTCGTCGGGTCGATCTCAGCCCGCGCCCTGATCGGGACGCGGCTCAACCGGCGGTACGAGGCGGCCGCGTGCGTCGCCGATAGACAGCTTGCCATGATCGACTACATAGGCATCGATTCAATCGGAGAACTGGGACAAATGGAAGGAGACACGGAGGATTCGGGACAGACTTACCACTGGAGTATCACGACGGAATACCAGGAGATCGATAATCTGTATCTGGTAACCGCGACCGTCACATGGGTTGAGGCTAACCGTCCTTACAGCTTGGTGGTAGACACGATGTTCAATGGGACAACAGTAGCCGGAGAAACCACCGAGACGGCCAGCCCGGCTGGACAGGTGCAGTCGCAATAGCACGAAAGAAAATGTCATCGAGGACAAGAGCATTCACGCTTGTTGAAGTTTTGGTCGCCTCTACGATTGGCGTATTCATCGCGCTGGTGGCGGTTGGCGCGTTGCGGACCGTGACCGCCAGTTCCGAGATGCTCGACCAGCGCGTCGGCGCAGCGGCGGAAGTGAGGTTTGCTGCGAACATGGTCGCTCGGGACCTTGCGAATTTCTATCACGACGACCAAACGGACAATATGAGATTTATCGGGACCGTCGAGGAGTTGTCCGGGGACCACAGCACGAGTCACTTGATCTTCTACACGGTCAATCGGACAAAAGCCAGGGTCGATCAGCCGGAAGGTGACGTCTACGAAGTAGAATATTTTCTGACGGAAGACGAGGACCGTTCTTTGCTGATGAGGCGCCTGTGGCCGTATCCGAACAAGGAATTGGAGCCGGGAGGAGTTCTGACCGTTATCGCCGAGGACATTGGTGCTTTCGAAGTTCAGTATTTTGACGGCGAAGAGTGGTCTGCGGAATGGCCCGAAGAGATGGAATCCCTTCCAGGTCTGGTGGCCATAACCATTGCTGCCAAGCAATCGGGAAAAGGGCAACCGCAGGCCGAGTCGTTGATTGTCCCTATGACCCGAGCCGCCGGGGGCGCGACGGCCCTCGATGCCGAGACCCAGATTGAAAGTGGTATGTAAACGAGCGGGTGTCTCCATAAGAAGTAGAATCTTTAGTGTATGTATGACGATGAATGTGAACACCACAAGAGAGAATAAGGGGATCGTCATCATTACCGTCCTCTGGACGGTCGTCGTTCTCGTGGTGATGGTGGCCATACTCGAGCGTAAGGGCCGCCTGGACATGAAAGTCAGCGCGGCCAGAGTGGAGGGTATTCGATGCAAGTGGGCCTGCCTCGCGGGGATAGAGAAGGCAATGGCGGTGCTCAAGGAAGATGAGACGGAAAACGATAGTGCGATCGACGTGTGGAGCAGCAGTGAGGAAGACTTCAACGATATCCCGGTGCATGGGTGCTGGTTCAACGTGCGCGTCACGGACGAGACGAGTAAACTGAACATAAATACTGCAACACGAGAGCAACTTCTGGGTTTGCCTAACATGCTTGAGGACGTTGCCGACGCGATCATCGACTGGCGGGATACAGATGACGTGCCGGGTACGGTGGGCGTCGAGAGCGGATACTATGAGAACCTGCCATATCTCTATACGGCCCGGAACGCTCCTTTTCGAACGATCCGCGAGCTGCTTTTGGTTAAGGGTGTTACGGAAGACCTGTTCTATGGAGAAGATACCAACCTGAACGGGCGGCTGGACTACAACGAAAGGGACGGAAACCTCAGCCCGCCGATGGACGACGGAGACGACATACTGGACGTCGGATGGGCGGCGTATCTCACCTGTTATCCTACTGGCACCAGCCAGACCACGAGCAATCAGACCCAGGACGACCAGAGCCAAGGGAGCCAAAACCAGGACAACCAGGGCCAGACCAGCCAGAATCAGAGTGGTCAAAGCAATCAGAATCAAGGAAGTCAAAACCAAGGCAATCAAAATCAAGGGAACCAAAGCCAAGGGAACCGCAATCAGGGAAATCAGAGCCAGGGGAACCAAAGCCAAGGGAGCCAAAATCAACAAAGTCAAAACCAAAGCAGCCAGAACCAGAGCAGCCAGAACCAAAACAACCAGAATCAAAGCAGCCAAAACCAACAGAACCAGCAGAACGACCAGAGTAGCAGCACGCAGACAAATGCGAAAGTGAACATCAATACGGCTTCGGATATCGTATTAGCCGCTCTATTTGGCGGCGGCGAGCAAGCTGAGCGGAATGCTCAGGCGATCGTGAATTACCGGGATTCTCTGACCGAGGGGATACAGGATCCTTCGGAGTTAGTCAGTGCGGCCATCTTGGACCAGAGCACGTACGATCAAATCCAGAATTACATCACGACGCGCTCGGACATTTTTATGATCCGTTGCGTAGCAACCGCCGACCGAAACGGACCCAATGGAGCCACATTGGTGACCGAAGCCGTTGTGGACAGGAGTCAGACGCCCTGCAAAGTTCTCTTCTGGTACGAGGGTGGTCACAACTAGCCATCGAGGATTGACTATTCAATGTTCTTAGGGGCCGCGGCCTCCGAGGTGAAAGACCGAGCGATATGAATAATAACAAGATAGAAGTGGTAGAACCGCAGTCCGTGATTGCCTTTCTGAAAGAGGACGATACGCTCAAAGGCGTAGAACTCCGCAAAACAAATGGGTCCGTCGAGATTCTTTGGACCAAGAGCAGTGATGGCTCCAGCGCGGACTGGCGAACCTTTGCGACGGAGTGCGGATTGTCGTTGGAGCAAAGCCCGCAAGCCGACACGAGCAACGTCAGGAAGGTAGTAGTCGGTTATAACTCCGCCGGCACGGTTTTCCACCGTACCACCGTGCCTGCGGTGGGAGAGAAGGAAATTGCCTCCATTGTGCAGTTGCAGGCTGAGAGCCGTTTACCACTGTCCGCCGAACAAATCGAGTTGGCCTGGCGGACGGATTCCATGCAGAGTGGGGAATTGGGCGTCACGATGGCCGTGGCAAGGAAGCAGCAACTACAAAATTTCGCGGAGAGCGTGCGGCCCATTCGGCCAGCACATATCCTTCTGGATTGCGAAGGGATCGTGCGGGTGTGGAGAACGGTCTTTGCGGGAACCGAGAAGAAGGCCGTAGTCTTGAGTATGGGGGCCTGGAACACGCAGGTGTGCCTGGTCGAAAACGGCCGGTTGAGCAACGCCGTCTCTTTGGATATGGGAGCAAAGGATTTTGCCTCCGAGGGGGCGCAGGACCAGACTGAAACGACGGAACGTTTCGCCCAGGACATGAGAAGCGTGCTGGGATTGTTCGGCTGTAACGAGCAGGTGGAATGGCCGATTTTCGTACTTTCCGACGGCAGTGCCGTACAGGTAAGCATCGTTTCGTCTCTCAGACTGGCCCAGTTCAACGCGCGCATCGCTTTGCCGGACGTTCACAAGCTAAAGGCAGAAATTGAGCTCGAGCCAGAGGAACTCTATGAATATCGTGCGGCAATAGGGCTTGCGTTGATAGAACTCGAAAACGAACAGAAGCCGCTGAACATTTTTTCACGTGTGTACAGCCCGACTGAGAAGAAAGAGCACTCCGGCTGGATGTACTCACCGAGGCTCGTCGGAGCCATTGCCGCTGTCATGCTGCTCCTGTTGGCTTTTGTGGCTTATGCCGTGGACGTCAAAAGCCCCGAGGCAATAAAACAGCGATTGAAAGCGTCTATTTCGGATATGGATATGGACCGGCTCGTAGCGCGGCAGCAACTCATCAAGATGGTTGCGCGCGAAAGGCCGGATATGTTGGATCTTCTCGAACTCGTGAACAAATGTGGCGAACGGGGTATCAAGTTGAATAGCCTGCATTTCAAAAAGGGTCAGTTGGTAACCGCTACCGGTCAGGCTGGCAGCAATGAGCAGCTCAGGGATTTTGAGAAGAGCCTCCAGGAGAAGAAGGACATCAAGGAAGTCAACTGCACGCCGTCTACAGACAGCAAAAGCAGACAAATCACGTTCAAAATGACATTTCATTATAAGAATTTCACCAAGAAGAAGACAAAAGCTTCAAGTTCGGGAAAATCATGATCTCTAAACTAAGTGAAAAAGACATAAGGGCTTTGAAACTCGGCGCCATTGCCGCCGTGGGCATCCTGTTGTTCGTGCTTGGAACAAAGTGGCGCGACCGCTGGGGGGCGGCCAGGCAGAAAGGGGTTGATTTGGAGGCCAAGCTCGCTGCCATCGATGTTGACAAGGCCAAACAAGCCGGACTGATGTCCATTGTCCCCGTCTTCGAGATGCCCAAGGTCGAGGACCAGCAAAGCTTCCTGTTCCGGGACAAGCTCAGTGAGCAGCTCAAGAGGGCTGGGATCAAGAACAAACCGCTGCAGGTTCAGACCAGTAAGAGATCGCCGCAACAAGGGTATAACCTGTTGCTTGTCAAATGTACCGCTACGTGCCGGTTCCCGCAGTTGCTCGATTTTCTGGCCCGTCTGAACGAGAATCCTTACCTGGTGGGAGTCGAAGAATTCAAGGTAAAGGTTGATCCGAAGAAGCGAGAACAAGTGGAGCTCGATTTTACGGTCTCGACGCTGACCAGCTTGGGCGAAAAGGGAGGTGCATCATGACGATAGATCGTCTAAAGGGTCTTATGGAAAACAAGCAGAGGTTTCTTCCTATTGTGTTGCTTGGGGTAGCCGTATTCTCCGGCGCTGCGGCAGTAGCCAAAGTAACGGGGCATTTCATGGCCGTGCGGAAGGCCGAGAACATCGTAGTGCAGGCCATCGCTCAAAGCAAATCCGATCCCAACGCCGCGGAAACCCAGGTCGCCAAGGCCAAGCCTCTTACAGATGAGTTGAAGCAAAACAATCTTTTCTCTCCCCCTCCGCCCAAAGAAAATCCGGTCAAAGACGTGTTGGGTATTTTTGGTAGCGAGGCATTCATCAACGGCAAGTGGTATAAGACCGGCGACTCAATCGCGGATGCAAAAGTCGTAGCTATCGGGCCGACATCGGTAACGATTGAATGGGACGGAAAGAAGACGGAGTTTTACCCGATTCAAGCGAAAGTCGCGGACGCCTCAAAACCGACACGTGGGCCTACCCCATCAGGTGGGCCGGGCGGCGAAGTCGCGAGAAGTAGCGGCCCCGAGGTGACCGTTCAAATCCAGGGCGCGTCGCCACAGGGAGGACGGATGGGATTCATGGGGGGTGACTTTGGTGCCATGAGGGATAGATTTCGGAACATGAGTCAACAGGAACGAGAGCAATTCTTCCGTGACATGCGTGCACGCCGTGAGCAGATGGGCGGCGGTTTCGGGGGCCGTGGAGGATCCGGCGGCCGAAGCCGAGGCGGCAGACGATAACGAGGTTATCAAAGCGAGGTGAACAAAATGAAGAAGCAGGGAATGACAATCATGTTCGTTTTAGTCTGCATCGGCGTGCTCGTTGCTGCTTATGGCGTCGGTGTGGGTGTCCGAGAATACAGATTTCATCGCGCCAGGACCGGGGCGGGGGCTGTGGCTGAGACTGAGGCACCCGGCACGGCGGCTCAGTCACAAGGGGCCGCTCAGAAGGCGGAGTCTGCCGTTGCGGAGCGTGGCCCGCAGGACCAACCCGGTTCCGAGAATGGAGAACCCGAGAACGGATCTCCTCGTGAGAGAATGGGCGGCTTTGGCGGGGCTCCCGGGATGCCTACCCGTGAAGAGCTTGCGAATATGACAGACGAGGAGCGGCGCGAGGCTTTTGCCAAGATGCGCGAAAGAATGGGGGGATTTGGCGGTCGGCAGCGACAAGGCGGACCTCAGCTTTCTGACGAAGACAGAGAGAAGATGAGACAGGAGTATGAGACGCTCAGAGAGAATTGGCCTCAGATGTCGGATGAGGAAAAACAAAAGACTGAGGCGGAATTTCGCGAGAAGTATGGCTACTTCCGTTCTCCTGACGCACGTGGGGGTCGTGGTTTTGGCGGCGCCGGCGGCAGGCGGCGCAGTCGGACGGATGATGGACAACAATAGAATAGTCGGATTTCTATCGAGGACAGTAGAATGGAACGGTCAAAATCAATCATATCGATCTTAGTAGGTGTTGGAGCGGTTCTTATCGTCTGGTGGGTTGGCATCCGTCCCCAACCCGAACTACCGAAAGAATCTGTCACCGTCGCGGTGGCTGATCCCAACGAACCCGCTGAGGCCGCAAAACCCGTCGATACGAACGAGCCAATGGTGAGCTTTGGCCCCCGAGGACGCAGAGATCGGGGCAGACCCTTCGACCCCAACACGCCGGCCAGACTGACCGCCGCCGCGGAGCCGAACGCGCCAGGGGATGCGAACAATCCCATGGAGTTCGTGAACCTCAAGAGCGTCGAGATGAAGACGATCATTGAGAAGCTCGCCCAGTGGACCGGCAAGGTCATCATCCCGACGGAGGAGGCGGAGAAGCTGAGAGTGACCGTCTACGCACCGGAGAAACTGCCACGGAGTAGAGCCATCGGCGTCATTTACAGCGCGCTGCGGTTGAAAGGCTTCATCGCGAACGAAGACGATGACGCCATTTACATCGAGCCGATTACTGCCGCAAGACTCGGTCGCGTGCCCACGATTGCCGCTGACGAACCGCTGGCCCTGATCGAGAATAAGGAACAAATCGTCCGCAAGTTCTTCGCGCTGACCAGCTACAGTCCGACCAACATGAGCGCGCTTATTCAGCCGCTCATCGGCGAGCACGGCTACGTGAGCGTCGACGAAACGACCGGAACTCTCATGGTGATTGACACGGTCTCCAACCTGATTGGTCTTGAAAAGATTATTCAGCAATTCGATGTTCCCGGCGCCGAGCAGACCGTGGCGGAGATTATTGAAGTCCAGCACGGGGACCCCTCGGAGATCGTCCAGATGTTGAACATCCTGTTGGGCGAGACCCAGGGCATGAGTACCTTGAGGAATAACCGGTACAGGGACAGAGGCGAACGCGGGCGGGGTCCGTCGAGACCTAGTCCGAGCACGCCTAGCAAACCGACTGAGAAGAAACCAGGCTCTCAGAGCGCAACAGCCAGTTCCGTTGTGGTCGGGACCGCGACGGGCCCGATCGTTCTCCTTCCGGAGCCAAGACGCAAATGTATCATTGCGAGAGCCTCGGCCGAAGATCTCAAGAGGATCAAAGACTGGATATCGAAGCTTGATAAGGAAGAGCCGGTCGAATCCGAATACGAGGTCGTCCAGCTTCGCTATGCTGACCCGCGGGAGGTGGAGCAAAGCGTCGGCGACGGATTTCGCGATCTGCCGGGTACGGAGTTTCTGCCGAGCATACTCGTTCAGCCGCTGCAGCAAACCCAACAGGTGATTGTCTTCGGGAGGAAAGATCTTCGCGATATCGTTAAGAAAATGATCCAGGAGGTTGACGTCCCTCCGGGTCAGTTCGAGACCGCGCACATCAAACTCAAACACGCCGATCCGGACATGGTCAAGGAGAAGCTGGACGAGTTGTATGACCAGACGTCGAGCAGCAGCAGGAGCAGCAGCCGGTACGGTTACTACGGCTACTCCTCCAGAGGGCGAGGAAGCTCCTCACAATCCTCCGATATGGTGAAGGTTATCTCATACTCCACACTTAACGAGGTCACGGTGATTGCCTCGCCGGAGAACCTCGCCGACATCAGAAAGCGCATCGCCGAGTGGGACGTTCCGCTGGACGTCGATTCGCTCAAGCCCCGCATCATCGAGCTGCACAACAGCGACCCCGTGCAGATGGCGGATCTGCTGACGTCGCTGTTCAGTGAGAGCAGCGGCTCCAGCAGCAGAGGAGGGCGTTCATTATATCAAATGCTGTTTGGCGGAGGGGGCGCAGACCAGGAAAAGATCGTCGGGCCGCTTTACGGACAACTGACGTTCGAAGAGGTGCCGGGCACGAAGAAGATCATCGTCATCAGCAAGGTCGCTGAGGCATACGGCGTCATCGAGGCTCTCGTGAAGGATCTTGACCGAGAAGAAATGGGTGAAATCCCGAAGGTGATCGAGTTGAAGTATGCGGATCCGGAAGATCTGAGTGAGCGTTTGAATGCCCTGTTTGTCGAGCCGGGACAGCAGGCCCGGATTCGGATGACGGCACAGGGACTGAGCGGCGCCTCGGCGATGGACGATTCGACCAGCAATAGTAGCAGCTCGAGCGCCAACCAGGCGAGTCAGACAGACTATACGCCTCCCTGGTCGGGGGCCGGCGCGCGCAGCAGTATGGGCGCCAACGCCCAGATGCCGATCAGCAACGTGATTGGGCGGGTTCGTTTTGTACCGGAGCCCCATACGAAATCGATCATGGTCCTTTCTCCTCCCGAGTTCGTGGACGACATACAGAGTCTGATCAGTGATCTGGACGTGCCGGGCAAACAAGTCGTCATCGAGGCGATCATCATGGAGATCGACCACAGCGAGGTTACGTCTCTCGGCGTCCAGCTAGCTACGAATCCCAACGCATTCGGCACCTTGGGCGAAAATGCGCTGCTGGCACTGAGCAATCTTACGGGGATTGGAACGCATGGTTCCGCCTCAGGTGCTATATCACCCGCTGAAGGCCTTGGCGCCAGTGGGTCAGGGTCGGTGCTCGGCGTCGGAACGGATATTTACGCCTTGATTGATTTCCTCATCAAAAAGACGAACGCCAAGGTGCTCAATCAGCAAACCCTCTGGACCAAGGACAACGAAGAGGCGAATTTCTTCAAGGGCAGCCAGGTGGCCTTCCTCGGTAGTGTGACCCAGGCCGTCAACGTGGGCACCCAGCAGGATGTCACATTCGAGAAGGTCGGTATGGAACTTCGCGCTCGGCCAAGTATCACGCCCGAAGACAACGTCGATATGATCGTCAACGTCCAGATATCCTCACTGACGTCGGACCTCGTGAACAGCCAGCCCGTCAGGAGCTTAATGAATACGACGACCAACATGATCGTGGCGAACAGTCAGACGCTGTTGCTCGGAGGTATCCTGTTCCAGAATGACACCAGGGTCCAGCATAAGCTGCCGCTGTTTGGCGATTTGCCGTTGATCGGTGGAGCGTTCCGGCATAACTCGGTCACTCAATCGAACAACGAGATGCTTGTTTTTATGACGCCTCGCGTCATAGAGGAACCAAACGCTGCGTTGCCCGAGGCCATTGGTCCGAAGAAGAAGCTCGACAAGCTCCGCAAAGAATTGGGTATCAGTTTGGAGGAGAAGGGTCTCAGCAGCAAGAGTGAGTCGAAGGATGAGTCCACTGAGGTCGCTGAGCAAGTTGAGGCGCAGAAGCCAGCCGAGCCAACCGTCCAATCGACTCCGCCACAACCTGAGCCTGTCGAAGTCAAGAAGCCGGCGGTTCAGGAACCGTTAGGGGCGACAAAGGAGGATCTCGGTACCGACGAAGCGGCTCAGCAAACCGACGAGGCGAGAGGTCCCGATGTTCATAGTTTTGACGTCATGCGCCCGCAGATTACCCCGGGCCAGCGTTCGACTTTGACTTGGTCGATCTCGAACGCGGATAGCGTGCGTATCGAGCCAGGCGTCGGAGTCGTGGGAACATTGGGTTCAACGGCTATCGCTCCGGCGAAAACGACAACGTACACGCTTATCGCAAGAAACAAGACAGGAGAAAGCAGAGCGACGCAACGCGTTGAGGTGGTGGACCAGAGTGAAGTGAACAACAAGGCTCGTACCTTGACAGCCCTCGATGATCGCAAGCGGCGCAACCCCTAATCGTTGCCCCGCGGGATTATTTATAGATGCGGTCAAAGAGGCCGTTGGCCAGGGTTTTGTCCAGGTCCTTAAGCATCTTGTATTCTTCCAGAGCCGAGCTTCTGTCGCCGAGCGATAGATAGGCCAGGCCAAGGCCGTAGTGGGCGCCGGCACTGGAGGGATCGAGGTTGATTGTTTGTTTGAACGCCCCGATGGCTTCCTGGTAGCGTTCGAGCTCGCCGCAAGAGATGCCGAGGTTCAGGTAGGCATCCGCAAAGTCAGGCTGCACTCGGATGGTCTGCTTGAAGGCATCGACCGCTTCCTCGTAGCGGCCAAGCTCATTGTAGCAAATCCCCAGTCCAAAATGGGCCATAGCGTCATCCGGCTGGATTCCAATCGCTTTCGCATATACCCCAATGGCCTCCTGGTAGCGACCGAGTCCCTCGTACACAAGGCCCAGATTGAGGTACGCCGCGGCATTGTCGGGTCTCACACGGATTGCCTGCTGGTAAGCCTCTATCGCTTCGTCATAGCGACCGAGCCCTTCATAGGCCATTCCGAGCCCAACGTACGCCGTGGCATAGTCGGGCTGAATGTTCAGCGCCTCCTTGCAGGTCGTGATGGCTTCCTCGTAGCGACCAAGCTCGTTGTACGAGAAGCCTAAATCCGTCTGCGGCGCTGGATCGTTCGGGTTCAGTCGGATGGCTTGTTTGAAAGCCTCGATCGCCTCCTCGTGTCGTCCAAGTTCGGCGTAGGCGATTCCCTTATCGTGGTAAGCCTCCACATAGTCAGGTTTCAGATGAATCGCCTGTTCAAACGCCTCCGCGGCTTCGAGATGGCGCCCAACCTGTTCGTAGGCAGTGCCCAGATCGTAATGGGCCGTTGGGTCATCCGGCATGATCCGAATGGCTCGTTTGCAGGCATCGATAGCTTGTTCGTACAGACCGAGCGCCGAATATGCCGCTCGGAGTCGGTAGTGGGCCTCCATCAGGTTCGGATTGATGCGAATGGCTTGCTCGAAGGCATCGATGGCGTCCTCTATCAAGCCGAGTTCGGTACAGGCAATACCCAAGTCGTAATGGGCATCCGCGTAATCGGGATCGGCCCGTATCGCATCTTTGAAACAGGCCATCGCCTCTTGATGGCGACCGAGTTCGCCATAGGTGATACCCAGGTCACAGTGGGCTTCTGCACTATCGGGTTCGATGCGAACCGCTTGCTTGAATGCTTCAAGAGCCTCGTCGGGCCGTCTGAGCCTGCTGTAAGACTGCCCCAGGACGGAATACGCCGCCGGGAGGTCGGATTGGATGTCCAACGCTTTTTTGCAGGTTTTTATTGCGTCCAACGGCTGTCCGAGTTGGCTGTACGCCATGCCCTCGTAAAGGAGTATCCGTGCATCGTTGGGCTTGGCATTGGCGGCCTTTTCATAGGCTTGCAATGCT
>CAYZAH010000009.1:0-4421 GCA_964475805.1 uncultured Pirellulales bacterium
ACCGTTTCTGGGAGCTGAACAAGGTGCGTATGAACATGTTCCTGCCCGCGGATGACAAGGTCTTGCCCTGGACGGCACTTCTGTTAGGTTTGTGGATCCCGAATTTTTACTACTGGGGACTGAATCAGTATATCACCCAGCGGACTCTCGCCTCTCAGTCATTATCCGAGGGGCAGAAGGGTATCATGTTCTCGGCGTTCATGAAGCTGCTGATCCCCTTTGTCGTTGTGATTCCGGGTATCATCGCCTTCAATCTCTTCTCGAAGGACATGCAGGAGCAAGCGGTTACGGATAACGCTCCCGTGATCGCTAAGTACATGATAGCAAATTCCAAAACGCAGTTGGTGGAGGTCGTGCAGTCGCCAAGCGAAGAGGCTATCGCCAACTGGCCGCGAGGCGGCAAGTTCATGGTCGCCGTCTATCCGAATGAGGAGGCTCTCAAAGCCGTCAAGACGACGAATCCGTTTGTCTTGCCTATGACGCGCCAGCAGTTCGACTCACTCGAAGTGAAGGAGTATACGGTCTTCGAATCGGATGACAAGTCCTGGAAGTCCGCCTTCCCGAAGCTGGCGGCGGTATTGGACGCGTACAACAACTCGGTGATGGAAAAAGCGAAGGCCGCCGGTGCCAGCGTCACGACGGAGAAGTTCATCGCCTACAAATACGACACGGCTCTCGGACAATTGCTGAGCAGCGTTCTGCCTCAGAAGACGGGTCTGGTGGGCTTCGTTCTGGCGGCTTTGTTGGGAGCGATTGTCAGCTCGCTGGCGGCGATGCTGAACGCCGCGTCCACAATCTTTACAATGGACATTTTCAAAAAATACATCCAGCCGCACGCGGGGCAGACCGTCATGGTGCTGCTCGGCCGGGTCTGCGTCGTAGTCTTCGCGATTATCGCGATCCTTTTGGCGCCGCAACTGGGCGATCCCAAGATCAGGAACAGCATCTTCACGGTCATCCAGGAGAGTCAGGGCCTGATCTCGCCCGGGATACTGGCGGTGTTCGCGTTCGGGTTGGTCGTCCGCAAGGCGCCGCCGATTGCGGGGGTCGTCGGATTGCTCACGAACATCGTCTCCTACGGCGGCATGTATTTAATGGGCCGCTATAAAATCGGTCCGGAGATTCAGTTTCTTAACCGGATGGCGATTTGTTTCGCGCTGTGCCTGGCCGTCATGGCCATTATCACGTTGGTCAAACCGCTGGCTGTGCCCATTGAGTTCAGGCAACAGTCGAAACTGGACCTGAGCTCTTCCCGAGGCGCGAAGGTAGCTGGGGCGGTTGTCATCGTCATCACGCTGATTCTGTACGTCCTGTTCAGTCCGATCGGCTTGGCGAAATAGGAAGGAATCTACCGAGAGTATAGTCATGGAGCTAACGAAAGAAGGACAAGCGGCATTGGATATCATCCTGAAGGCCGCGAAGGATAACGAGATCGACCTGACGGGTGGCAAGATAAGAAGGACCTCGTCGCGTTTTTGTCTCGGGGTCGAGCACGGCGACTACAACGGTACAGAGCTATTCGGCGTTGGAACAGACCGATTCATCTGGCTGGCTTATAAACCCAACGGCACGAATAAGATCAGGCTCTTCAGCGCGAACTTCCCGGACGACGGCGTAATCGAGTTCGAGCATGGAAACGTCCCTCCTCCCAAGTCCGAGAGCATCGCGGCAACATGGGGACGGTTCCCGTACGGCATCGATTACGTCCTCAAGCGTGAGGGTTATGAGTTGTCTCAGGGCATTGACGCAGTCCTCTATGGGAACATCCCCGGCGGTGGAATGAGCCGGTCCGCTTCATTGTGCAACAACCTGATCTTGTCTCTTTTCGACGCGAACCAGATCGAGGTGGAGAACAAGCTGGCGATTGTGGACCTCGCCCAGGCCGTCGAGAACGACTATATCGGCTCACCCTGCGGCAAGCTCGATCAGACGATGGTCTTGTTCGCCCGCGAGGGAATGGCGACGTACTACGACCCCAAGGACCGTTCGATTGACTATGTGCCCATCGGGGCCGGCGCAGTCGATTTTCGGATTGTCGTGCTCGATACGGGCACGGATCGGCCCGGCCTGGAAAAATCGACATACAAGATTCGTCGTGACGAATGTGACAAATTCGTGGCGATCTTGCAGAAAGCGGACCATGAGATATCGTGCCTTGCGGATATCAAGGACGAGAGCCTTTATGAAAAGGTCATGAACGAGTTCGGCAAGAAGTATCCTGATTTGTGCAGCCGGCTCACGTATATCTTCAGCGCGCAGAAACGATTCTACGAGATGCTGGAAGCCTGCAAAGCCGGGGACATCGAGACGGTCGGACGGATATTCCGGGCCGACGGGATCGGGCTGCGGGACGACTACAAAATATCCGGGCCGGAGCTGGAGACGATGTGCGATATCGTCCGAACCGTGCCGGGCGTGTTGGGAGAGCGGATGTTAGGAGGCGGCGACAAGGGAGCTTCGGGTGCTTTGGTCCGCGCCGAGTGCGTCGATGCCGTTAAGGCCGCCGTCGATACAGCCTACCCGCGAAGCTGGCCCGAGAATGCCGGCAAATACGCCGTCCACGTCTGCAAGGTCGTCGATGGCGTACGGGTCTACGAAGGTCTGCTGTAACGAACGAGGACAACCGCGAGTCATGTCGGACGCAAACGCATCGTCAAACAGAGGAGTATTCGACGCAGCCGTCGTTTCCAACAGGCAAATCGGACCACACTTCTACCGGCTCAGGCTGGAGTTCTCACGCGAAGGGGCGAGGGCTTTCGCCGATTTCCAGCCGGGACAGTTCGCCGAGTTGGACGTCTCGAAGATCGCCCTGCCGGCGTCGGAGACAATCGCAGAAAACCTGCGGGACGTTGCGAGCCGAAATGTCCTGTTGCGAAGACCTTTTAGCTTTTGTGAAGTGACGTCGGAACGCGAGAAGACGTTCGCCGAGCTTCTCTATTGCGTCGTCGGGCCCGCAACTCTGCGAATGACAACACTGTCACCCAGTGACGTTATCAGCATCATGGGGCCTTTGGGGCACGGCTTTCGTATTCCGGGTCCTGCCAAACGTGTCCTGTTGGTGGGCGGAGGCATGGGAACGCCACCGTTGCAGCATCTGGCCCAGGCGTTGACGAAACGCAGCGACATCGAAGTCATCGCATTCGCCGGCGCTAAGACGGCCAAGGCATTGCCTTACGAGGGCCGCCCGGATGACATTTCGCAAGAGTTGGGCTTTTCACTGCCTGAATTCGCCCGCTATGGCGTCCAATCACTCATCGCGACGGACGACGGCTCGGCAGGCTATCACGGATTAGTGACCGATTGTCTTTTGCAGTGGATCGAGGAATCAAAAGTGATCGCGGGCGAAACGGTCATTTGTGCTTGCGGCCCCGAGATGATGCTGGCCAGAATAGCCGAGATCGCCACCGAGAAAAACATCGACTGTCAGGTCAGTATGGAGCGAAGAATGGCTTGTGGCATCAATCTTTGCCAGGGCTGCGCCGTCGAATGTCGCGTCCCTGGCTCAACCGAGACTCGCTATAAAATGTGCTGCCAAGAGGGCCCCGTCTTCGACGCCAGCGAAGTCGTCTTCTAATCGCGCCCTGGTTGCCCAGACCTCTCTTCCCGCAGTTTCTCTACCATATTGAGTGCAATCTGGTGCCGTCGGATTCGTTCCGTTACACTCCTCTGAAGATTATCCGCAAGCATGGAGACATCTACTCCGTAATCTATGGCCGTCTGGATAGGGTCCGTTCGCCGGGATGTGCTTTTTGGCTTGGCGTTCTTGTTTGAGTCTTCTACCATGAATGGAATTATAAGTGGCTTGATGTTGTGTATCAATGCGAAAACGCTTGTTCGTCTCGCATCGCGGGAGATCGGGGCCGGGACGTGAGGTGTAGATGATCGGATACATGGTAACGTGGACGACCTACGGTAGTTGGCTGCCCGGTGATGAACGGGGCTATGTGAAAAACGGCAAAACCATGCCGGGTAATGCAAGGATTCTAAAGGCAAGCCGGGTGCGGCAGAGGTCGGCGACTGTAAACTTGAATTCCCGACAAAAGGCGACCGTACGAGAGGCCATCCTTGAGGAGGCGGGGAAAATTGGTCAGACGATTGAAGCGTTGACTGTTTGCACGAATCACGTTCACTTAGTGGCTTGTCCTTGCCGAGAGTCTATTGAGGCAATCGTCAGTCGATACAAGAATGTAGCGCTGTTCGCACTTCGCAAACAAGGCCAGTCGGGCCGGCTTTGGACGCGAGGTTTTGACAAACGATTCTGTTTCGATCAAAAGAGTCTGCAAGATCGGATCGAATACGTCAAAAGACACGAACGCGAGTAGATTAGCCCCCACCCCTGTGGTGGGGGGCTTTCTCTTTGCGGAACAAACACACCACCCCCGCCCCCCAGGACAGGCCTGGGGGCTAAACGGTCAGGGCAC
>CAYZAH010000009.1:4521-19585 GCA_964475805.1 uncultured Pirellulales bacterium
TCATCGAGGAGACAGAAAGGCGAGGGTTTGGCCTTGAAGACGGAGAAAAGTAGAGCCAGGGCCGTCATGGATTTCTCGCCACCGCTCAGCAGCGATATGCTGCGGGGCTCCTTGCCGGGCGGACGGGCGATGACCTCGATGCCCGCTTCCAGAATATCTTCAGAGTCCTCCAGTAGAATGTCGGCTCGGCCTCCGCCGAACAGCTTGCGGAAGATCTCCTGGAAGTGACACCGAATCTCCTCGAACGTCTGTTGGAATTTCTCGCGGCTCTTTTTGTTGAGGCGGTTGATCAACTGCTGAAGCTGGGCCTTGCTGCTGTTGAGATCCTGAACCTGGTTGCTCAGGAACTCGTGCCGGCTTTCGAGAGTTTCCTGTTCCTCGATGGCGTCCACGTTCACGTTGCCCAAACGCTCGATCTTGCCTCGCAAGTCGGCGATTTCCGCTTTGACTCCCTCCCAATCCACGTCTTGATCCGTGTAGCTCTCGTATGCCTCGGCCAGGTCGATTTGCAGCTCGTCCCGGACTCTTTCCAGAAGATCCTGCTGCCTGACTTCCAACTGACTCAATTCGATCTTCAGTTCGTTAATTCTCTGCTCGGACTGGGCTTTCTCGCCGTTCTTGAGTCGGATCAACTCTTCCGCCTCTTGTTTTTGTTCGGTCAACTGCCGGACGCGGCTTTGCAGGACGCAACTTTCTTGCTGGCTCTTCTCCTTCTCCACGAATAGTTCCGAGACAGTGGCTTCGCAACTCAGAATATCCCGCTGGGCTTTGGCCACCTGATCGCCGCAACTTCGGACGTCCTCTTCAGCGGCTTGAGTCGTCGTCACGTTTTGCTGCATTTGACCCTGTAAGCTGGCCAGAACCTGCTTAAGCGCCTTGCTCTGCTCGGTCATCTGCCCCAGCGATATCTTCAAATCGGTAAGCCGGCCGACCGATTCCTGCTGTCGATGCTTCTGTTCGCCCAGCTCCGCTTCGAGCTTCTCGATGTGTTCCGTGCGCTGGTTGTTCACAACCTCCAGCTCATGCAATTTCTGTTTCGATTCGTATTCCTTTTGCACCGATTGTTCGATCTGCTCGGCCAACAAATCAATCTCGCTTGCGATCAGCGGTTCTTCTTCTTTGAGCCGTTTGATATTCTGGTCGATCACGCTGAGCTTCGAGCCGACCTGCATCTTTTCGGTGTTCGCTTCGTAGACCGCCGTTCGCAAATCCTTACACAGCTTGTCCAGATGTTGTTTCGTCTGGTCACTCTTTGCGATCCGGTCCTCGACGGACGCGATCTCGTCGCTGACGTTGGCGATGGTCTCCTGGAGTTGACGCAACCGGCTCTTGCGGGATATCAGGCCGGTCGCTCGACCGAGCGGACCGAGCTTCACCGCTCCATCGGTGCTCACAAATTCGCCCTTGAGAGTTACCAGCTTGCAGCCGTCTGTCACGTGACCGCTCAACTCAATCGCCTCGTCCAGCGAGTCAACAACAAGTGTCTTGCCCAGCAGCCTCCAGGCCAAAGGTGCATACTTGTTGTCGAATTTCACAAACTCAACGAGCCGGCCCCTCACACATGAGAATCTAGACAAGTCGGAACGGTCCACGAACGGCTCGACGCGATCCAGGCACAGGAAATTCACCCGTCCGTCGAGCTCGTGGATGGCCTGCTGATCGGCTAACATTCTCTCGGTACTATTTATGACTAAGGCGTCGGTCTGGCCCTCAAGGACGGCTTCAACTGCGCTGGCGTGTTCGACGTTTGCCTCGATGATATCCGCCAGCATCCCTTCGACGTAGTCGAATCGGCGGCTCTCGACCGAGCGGTTTTGGAGAATGCTCTTGACGCCCGCCTTGAGACCCTCGCGCCGCTTTTCCATATCGGCCAAAACGGTCAGCTCGCTGTTCAGCGCGCTTCGCACCTCCTTGCTCTGCGCCAAATGCCTGCTGTCCGCTACCACGGAGGCATCGACCTCCTCCATACTCTTGCGTCTGGATTCCAGGCTGTCTTTCAACTCACCAAGCACTTTTTCAATGTCGTCCAAACGGGCATTGTGCTGAGCTTTCTGTGTCAGCAAGTCCTCCAACTCCGCCCGGGCCGTTCGCGCTCGGCCGGCCAGACGGTCCTTCTGCGTGGACAGATTATTCCGATAGACCGAGATGCTCTGGACCTCATTATGAAGCTGTGCGGTCCTTCGGACGATGTCGATGATACCGGATTTCTCATCTTCAAGCTGGGCCTCCAGCGAGGTACATTCAGCGTTGATCTTCTGGATTTCCGTTTGAACCTGTTCGACCTCGTCCGTTTTATCTTCGAGTATCTCTTCACACCGAGCCGACTCGCTCCTCGCCTGGGTGGCGTCTTTCTCGAATCGGCTTCTCTGTTCCCGGAGCTTCTCGATTGTCTCGGCGGCCGATTGCCCGCGCTGCTGCAACTCCGAGACCCTCGCCCGCAAGAAATCAATGCGCTGAAGCCGCTGCTCGATTTGGCTCTGGACGGAGACGAGGTTGTTTCCAGTGGCGCTGAGCTTGTGCTCGGTCTCAATGATTTCCTCGCCCAGTTGACTGAGCAGCGTATCCTGTTTTGACACGTCCGTCGCCAGATGCTCGAACTGTTCGACAATATGCCCGAGCGCGTCTTCTTTGTCTTTGATCCGAGTCCGGTTCTTTGCGTATTCGACCAGCGAGTAATTGACCTGAAGCTCTTTGAGCCTTTGCGTGTATTCGAGGTAGTTCCGCGCCTTGCCCGCCTGAAGCTTGACACTGCGGAGGCGCTTGGCCACTTCGTTCAGGATGTCCGCCACGCGCAGCAGGTTTTGCTCCGTCCGTTCGAGTCTGCGCATCGCCTCTTTCTTGTGCGCCTTATATTTGCTGATGCCCGCGGCCTCCTCGAAGATCAACCTTCGGTCCGTCTTGGATGCACTGACGAGGTGTTCAACCTGGCCCTGTTCGAGGATCGAATAAGCACGAGTGCCTATTCCGGTATCCATCAGCAATTCGCGGATGTCCTTCAACCGGCAAAGCTTATCGTTGACCCGGTATTCGCTCTCGCCGCTTTTGTATATCTTACGGGATATCTGCACCTGTTCGGCTTCGATTTGCAACTGTCGCGCCCCACCGCGGTCGGGATTGGAGAGAACCAGAGTCACTTCCGCGGCCCCGAGAGGTTTTCGGCTGCTGCTCCCGCTGAATATGACGTCGGCCATTTGCCCGCTTCGCAGGCTCTTGACACTTTGCTCTCCGAGCACCCACTTGATAGCGTCAACGACGTTGCTCTTGCCGCAGCCGTTTGGCCCGACGATACCCGTTACGCGCGAGTCGAAAAGAAATTCCGTCTTGTCGGCGAAACTCTTGAATCCGTTCAATATGACCTTTTCGAGTCTCATCTACTGCCTTGTTCTTAACGTCCGGTAACGATACATTTGAAACACGTACAGCGTCTCCATGCTGTATTTGCATTATTGTTATCGGCCGAGGGTTTGCTATTTCTTGATATTTAGGTCGATTTCCGGCAGGTTGCCGGCGCGAAACTGAGCCTGGACGGCGCCCTTGTCACACATCCGTTTCAAAAGGGCGACGGCCTCTGCATATGGAACGCCCAAGCCACCCCGGCTTTTGTCCTCCTGTGTTGGTGGTTCTCCGCAAAGCGTCTTGATTACGTCGCCAAGATCGAAGGAGCTGTTGAGCCGCACGATGACGCCCGGCCGCATCGGATGCTTTCGCATGACCGTGACATAATCGCTGCCCGACGGAGCATTGACTGTTATGGCTCCGTCGGCCGACTCTACGAAGATGTCGGAATGACAGCGCAGCGGCGCGCCGAACAGCACGATCTGCGGCTGTCCGCTGCGAGTGACATAGACGATTCTGTGGTCAGTCTGAGCGGTTTGTTCCAAATAGAAACTGCGCCCGACGAAATCCTCCGTGATGCCGATATCGTCCAACTGGCGCAGATCTTCGAACGCGGCTAAAGCCACCTTGAAATCGTCGTCGCGCAAGAGTCTGCGTGCAACCGACGCCGCGTCGCTCTGCCCGGCGCCGGCGGCGATAGCCTCCAGGGCCTCCAGCCGATAGGAAGAGTTCGTGTCCATAGCTATCTGCCTCAGGGCCGCCAATCCTAAATCACTGCCCAGATTGAGCATACATCTGGCCGCGTGCAGCCGGACCCGCTCGTCGGTGGAGTTCAGCAGTTTACTTAAGCTTGCGAGACTCGGGTTGCCTATCGCCTCAAGGCCGATCTCGCTGTCATACGTGTCCTCTGAATCGGCAAGTTGACCCACAAGCACCTTGATTCTCTCTGCGGTTGCTTGCGGCTCTTGCGTGAGGTACGTAGCCTTGAGCAATGATACGAATCTCTGCCTACGTTTTTTGTAGTTCGCCGGCACCATGACTTCGACCCGACTGGGAAGAACCGCCCTTGCCGTACCATCGCCAAAACGTCCGTTCAGCCGGTTACGAATACTGTTGGCCATTCTGAAACCGGGATTGTGGAGTGCCAGAATGATCCTGTACTCACTGAGAACCTTCCCTCCTCCCAAAACGTATCCGATTTTCGGATCCGCCTCGGCGGGACCAATCTTGTCGGTATAGATGGGACCTTCCGCATCGGCCAAGACGTCCGTGGAGATGCCGAAGCTGCCCGGTGTCTTGAGCTCCGTGCTGAAAAGGACGCCTCCTTCCAGCGAGGTTGTTTGTGTGCCCGGCAGTGCAGTGACTTTCACGTCGAAGTACTGGTTTTTCCGCGGCATCGCCGGGATAACTGCCTCAACATGCACAACTGCCGTTTCAGTACTGCCAAGGTATTTATCAGTATCCAGATCGACGGGGCGGCTCGAGGAAGCCAACTCCTTTTGGATGCAGCGTTTGAGATAGGCTCGGATCTGTGGCGGGCATTCGCCCGAACCGGTCCTTCTGAGGCCCCCAACGACGCTGTATCCTTCAACAGCCATCGCCTGGGGTACTATTACGTCGGTCAACGACCCTATCGTAGGCCCCAGATCGGAAACGCCTGTACGATTCTTTGTTCCCCCGCCTCCGCCACAACCGCCCAAGGAGCAGATAAGCAACAGCGTTGCTGTTACCACAACCATGTTTCGAATCATATTCATATGCCCGGATATCTCAAAAAGACCTTATGCATAATCCTTATTCTATGCCCCTTCGGCACTTATGTCAAGTTGAATCCGATGGGGCTCGAGCGGGACCGGTTTCCCGGAATGGACATCGCACGGCTGGCGACACAAGAGGTCGCCACGTGACGAGAAAGTTATTGTCCCGGTTTTCGCAGCTTTAATGCACCGTTGATTACCGGACGCAACAGTCTGGTCCAAATCTCATACCCTTTTGGATTCAAGTGCAATTGATCACTTCGGAACAATTCGAGGTTAGGTTTGCCCTGGCTATCCAGCAGAGGTGTGGCTCCGTCGAAGTAGAGCAACCGGGGATTCTTCTCAGAAAAAGCCTTAATCATCGTATTGGCGCTGCTCATCACGGGCCAGAGCGACCATCGGCTCCCACTGGGCTTGATGCTGACGAAGATAATCCGCGTATTGGGGAGTCTCTGATGCACAAGTTGTACGAACTTCTTATAATCGTTGAAAACTTGCTCGGCATTCTTGCCGGCGGCAATGTCATTGTCTCCCGCGTAGAACACAATCACCCTCGGCTTGTAGGGCAGCACGATTCGCTTGGTGTAGTAATTGACATCCGAGATTTGTGAGCCGCCGAAACCGCGATTGATTACTGCCAGGCCCGCGAAGCATTCTCTCGTAGGCCACATCCGAATACTCGAGCTGCCCACAAACAGAACCGCATCCGAAGGGTACGAATTCTTCCGGTCCCAGTCTTCAAATTCCCGGATTGTTTTTTCCCAGCGAGTTGCGGGGTCTTCCGTTTCCGGCTTATTCTGCGCAGTAGAAACAGCCACGCCCAAAAGAACGATCAACAGCCACGTAGCTCGTCGAATCATCTCTTACCCTTTCACATCAGGCGTTCTTCTACGTCAGCAAAGGTCTCCCTTCCAACCGACATAAAATGAGCGGGAGCAATCATATTTGAGGCGAGACGTTAACCGAGCGGCCCGCGCGTCGTTTCCGACTGAGCGTCTGTCGCCCTTTCTTGGTCTGCATACGTGCCCGGAACCCGCTCTTACGGTTTCTCTTAACTCGACTTATCCGATGGTTCTTCATGCTGTTTTGTCCCTTCAAATCCTTCTTTTTAGCGGCATTATACACACGCTCTACCAAGATACGCAACACATTCACTCTCGATTTCGCGGGAAAAGGTACTTTTACGTCGCTCATCGGCCGGGACTACGAACAGTCTATCCGAGTGGAGCAAGGAGGTTGAGGACCTCGGCAGGGGTTTCCAGAAGAACTCTGGCTCCACTGGCGAGCAGCTCATCGGCGGTGCGAAAGCCCCAGAGTACTCCGGCCGGGTACATACCCGCCGCTACGGCGGTTTGCATGTCAGTGTTGGTATCACCGAGATAGAGGAACCGCTCGGGCGGTATGCGCAGCTCCTCGGAGATATGGAGCGCCGCAGTCGGATCGGGTTTGACCGGAATGGATGGCCGAGCGCCGCGGACAATGTCAAACGAGAACTCCGGCAGCAAACGGGCGACTGTTAATTTGGTGAAGTCATCACGTTTGTTCGACAGCACGGTCTTCACAATGCTGCGCTTGTCCAGATCGCGCAGCATGTCCAGTATGCCGGGATATGGCTGGGTATGTTCCGCCCAGCGCTGCGCGTATTCGGCCATACTCGCTTCGTGGCATTTCCTGACGGTTTCGGCATCACGATGACCTTCGGGCAGGATGCGCCGAACCAGGGTGTCACTGCCATCACCGACGAAATAGCGATAGGCGTCCACAGGGTGCGTGGGAAAACCAAGCCGGACGAGAGCCGCGTTCGCGGAGTTGGCGATGTCGGTTAGCGTATCGAGCAACGTTCCGTCCAGGTCGAAGAGTATGGCGTGGAAGTCTATGTTCTAATCTCCGACGATTTGACAGACAATAGTTCGTGTTCTTGGGCGGGTGTCGAAATCGACGAGGATAATCTGCTGCCAAGTCCCGAGCGTGAGCTGGCTATCCACAATAGGCACACTCAGAGAAGGTCCGAGGAGTGACGCTCGGACGTGGGCGTGGCCATTATCGTCATGCCAGGTCTGTTCGTGCTCGTATCGGCCATTCTCTGGGGCGATTTTCTCGAACGCCGCCCTGAGATCATGATTCGCCAGGCCCGGCTCGAATTCGGTCGTGGTAATCCCCGCCGTTGAGCCGATGTTGAAAAGCGTCACAGTCCCGTTGCGCATGCCCGCCCGTGCCACCGCCGCACCGACCTGCTCGGTCATATCTATGACGTCACAATTTCCCCTCGTTTTGATGGTAATTCTCTCTGTCTTAACCATTTACGTTCGACCCCTTTGTCACCCATTTTCGACCAGTTCAAACCTGTCAGGCCAGCTACTATAGCGGATACGGGCCGGGACGTCAAACAGCGGAGGGGCAGGACTCAGGCGGGGGCAAACCCAGGAAGAACCTGGTCAAGCGACCTGTCTGTACAGGCGATAACTCAGTGAGATAGTGCAACGTCGCCCAGCAGGAGTCTTTGACGGTGCTTCTGCGCGGTATAGACAGTCTGAAGAGGATGAGCTCATGGCCATGAAAAAGGGCCTAAAGGCCAATACACTCGCGTTCGTGCTGATAATCGCGTTGTGCTCAAATCCTCACGTGCAGGCGGCGCTGCCGGACCCAAATGAATCGGCGTGCTACTTTGACATGTCCCTCGAGGAACTGCTGGAAGTCGAAGTATCCGTGGCTTCCAAGAAGCCCGAGTCGCCGCTCGAGGCGCCGGCCGTCGTCGTTGTCGTGCCCCGCAGCGAGTTCGAACTGTACGGCGACAGAAACCTCCATCAACTCATGGAACGCCAGCCGAGTGTGTACACGGGACACTCCTTTGGCTATATGAACAATCTCGCCGCCTTTCGGGGTGACATGTCTACTCATCAGGAAAGACATACACTGATTCTTTTCAACGGCAGGCCCATCCGAGAGAACGCCCTGGGCTACAATTTTCCCATGTACACGGCGTTCCCGCTGGCGAGCCTGGAGAGTGTTGAGTTGGTCCGCGGACCCGGCTCGGTTCTCTACGGAACCAACGCCTTCACGGGTGTTGTCAATCTCAAGTCCAGGCCCATTCCCGACCAATATGAGGTGACCATCTCCGGTCTGGGAGGCAGCTACGAGTATTACGATACCACCGTTTCACTCGGCGGGCGATCCGACGAGCTTGGGTTCGTAACGGATATACGTGCCGCCGGAACGGACGGGTATCCCTACCGTTTCACCGACCAAGATGGTGCGTACGACGACGACGGCAACTTCAACAGAAGCATCTCCGGGACAGCCCATCTGGATTACCGTGATCTGACGTTCGACCTCTTCGCCGCCGACGTGGATTACTTCACCATGGGAGTCATACCCGTCTGGTCCAACTATCGCCACGAATCTCGCAACAAGAGACTGTTCGCGAACCTCGGATACAAGATCCCATTGCACGAGCGGGCCAGCCTGGAGTTGAACGCCACGTACAATCTCCAGGAAGATTTCCTATCGAGCTACGGAACCCGTCGGGTCGGAACGAATACGTCGGACGTCCTGGGTGAAGTGACACTCTTGACAAATCCGTGGGATGATCTGAATTTCGTCTTTGGTTTTCTGCAAGAATACAGGACGAATTGCAAACCGGATGACAGCTACTTTCAGTCCATTCCATCGTACCACTATTCGCCCAGAGCCATCTACGCACAAGGCGACTACAGGCTCAACGAGGTCGTCAAACTCGTGGCCGGCGCGCAGTGGAATGAATCTCCCCTGGGTGATTCGGATATCGTTTCTCGATATGGCATCATCCTCACTCCCTGCAAACACTGGGGCGTTAAACTCCTTCGAGGCGAGGCCTTCAGAGGCCCTATGGCTGTGGAATCAGACCTTTACGATCCGGGCGTCTTCACCTTCACGGGCAACCAGGATCTCAAACCCGAAACAATAACGACGTACGATGCACAACTCTTCTATCACGATGAGAAGACCTACGCCGCCGTCACGTACTTTCACAGCACGACGGACAGCATGATTGTTTACGACATGCAGGGCGCCATCGTCTCGTACACGAATGGGGGATCACAACGATTCGAGGGCGTTGAGTTCGAGGCCAAACGCTCTTTGGGTCCGCACTGGAATATGCTCGGTTCCTTCATGCATCAGGAAAACGACGCCGACGCCGGCGTCGATCCGAGCTACGTTCCAGAGAACATGGCCAAGCTGGGTATGGACTACGCCTGGGAAGGAGGCAGTGCGGCGGTCTTCTGCAGCCACTTCGGCGCACCACCGAAGGTAATGAGTCCGATCGCGGGCAATCCGGGAACGGAAGCTATGAGCCTGGTCTCATTGAACGTCCGACTTGACGCGTCCAATTGGATGGATTGTCCAAAGGGACGAGTCATTATCGTGCTGCGCGGCGAAAATCTGCTCGACGAAGACACCTACGTGCCAAGTTTTGGCTCCGGCTATTTCCCTTACGGCCCCGGCAGAACATTCTACGGTGGATTAACAGTGCGCTTCTAAGTGCTCGCATGGGATTGCCGCGTGCAGACGCTTCCCAACCACCTTGTGCGAGACCGACAATCCGACTGGCGTAGGGTATACGGCAAGAATGCGACCCTCTTTTGCCGAAAAGAAACCCAGGAATTGCCTGGTCAAGTAGACTCTTCACGAGGGCGATAAGGTAAGACGCAAGCAAAATGGTGTGGCTGTGGTGCCGATATGGGCCCCTTATTGTCGTCGTGCTTGCTTTGATGGGGGAACTATAAGGATTACACAATGTCCATGGCGAGAGGTCTTCAACGCCGTACGCTCGCACTTTTGTTTTCCTGCGCGGTCGTCTTGTACACGGGTTCGAACCTGCTTGCGCAGTCGCAGGATGCAAATGAGCCGCAAGACTTCTTCGATATGAGTATCGAAGAGCTCATGCAAGTGGAAGTCGTCTCGGCCTCACGTCAGACACAGACAATCGACGAGTTGTCCGTTCCCGTCAGCGTGATTACCGCCGAAGATATCCACTACGGAGGATTGACCGGTATCGGTGAAATACTCCAGTTCAAACCCGGCGTTGATATGTTCAAATTCAATCGCTATTGGGACGTGGTTGGCGTTAGAGGATTGCATGATTTGTTTTCAGACCGCGTCCAGACGCTCATCAACGGACGTTTGGCGGACTCGGCGGTCTTCGGAGCTCCGCTATTCTTCACTTTTCCCGTCCTGCCCGAAGATATCGAAAGGATCGAAATTGTACGCGGTCCCGGAGGTGCAGCGTGGGGGGCCAACGCCTTCACCGGCGTGATCAACATCATAACGAAAGAACCTCAAGACGTCCTGGGTTACTTCGCCTCGACCACTGTGACCGAATTCGGGGACACGTTCACTCATCTTCGCTGGGCTGAGAAAGAAAGCAGATGGACGTGGCGAATCTCGGCGGGTTATGAAGACATGGTGGATTCGGACGCTGCTCTGGACAGCGCCGCGTCGTATCAATCCGAGAGTCCGTCAATCGTCGGGTTTCTCGATATGGGTAGTTATGAGGCGCGTGATTTTGCGCGCACGTGCCGTTTCGATACTGAGTTCATCTACGAGGCCCCTGACGATACGACGATCTCTTTCGGAACGGGGTACGCAGCGGGGACGGTAGGTGCCTTCGAGCTCGAGGGATTCTACCCAAGAGAGAACAACCGCTTCGAACGCACCAGACCGTTTGTGAGAATCGAGAGAAAGCTCGACGACTTGAGCACGGGTAGGCTGGAATGGTCCGGCAATGTCGAAGATCTGAATCTCAAGAATGCCGCGGTACTCAAGACGTTCGAGAACAACATCGAGGGGCAGTTGAACTATGCCCCCAGCGAAGAACATTCGCTATCGGTCGGCGGAAGCTTTCGCTACTGGCACTTGGATACAGACAGGGATTTTGATCAGCAGTTCACCTTCAATGACGAACCTTTCAACGAGTTTTGGGGGGGACTGTACACAATCGACCGGCGGGAGATGACGAACAGACTGACGCTCGAGGGACAAATTCGCGGCGATTGGTACTCCGAAACGACAACAGACTGGTCCGGGCGACTGACGGCGCTCTACGCTCTCGATGATAACAAAGACCACGTGTTCCGTCTGAGCACGGCCAAGGCGTTTCGTGCACCCCTGATCGCTCTTCGTGAACTCGCGGGCAAAACGGTTCCTCTCGGAGGTGGACTGTACGTGGTTAACGTCGATCTGCCTGACGAACTTGATAACGAGGAGACCGTATCAATTGAGGCCGGCTACACAACGAAGATCGCTCCGGGAGCGTCCCTCAGGACGGACGCCTATTATCAACGATTCAGCAAGCTTATCGGCTATCGTTCGTCAACCGATGGCTTTGGATTGAGTCACTGGAAGGCGGACAACATCGATGGCGCCGATTCCTGGGGTTCTGAGATGGAGTTGAGCCTGGGAGACAGGACAAGACGGCTGTCCTTCTGGTATGCGTACAATGACTTTCAAGAAGACCGGGGTCGTCAGGAGATTCGCGCTCTCGTCTCTTCCAGACATAAAGCCGGTGTCACGGGCCGGCTGTTCTTGCCCTCTGGGTATACCTTCAATGTTAATTACAAGTTCACCGACACGATCCAGCCTAATCCGGACCTTGGCAGCGCGGGAGGTGGTGACGGCAGCCATCGGCTGGATTTGACCGTATCGAAGAAGATCGCCAAAGGCAACGGCGAGCTGATGCTCGGCGTCAGCGATTTGTTGAACAAGGACGTGGAACTCGTCAACAATACGTACACCGCTACGGAACATAGAGTACCCGGCAGGACGTTCTTCGCTCGCGTGCAGCTAAGGTTCTGAAATCCAGAAGAGCACTTGCGAATAGCCGTAACGTGCCGGACACTATGGGGCGGGCAGGACATTCTATGGTGGATTAACAGTGCGATTCTTAGTGCTCGCATGGCACTGCCGCGTACAGATGTGACCCTCTCAACTCAGAGCGACAATCCAACTGGGGTGAGGTGTGCAGCAAGAAAGCGACCCTCTTTTGCTGAAGAGAAACCCAGGAATTGCCTGGTCAAGCGGCCTATCCGTATTGGCGATAACTCTGTGAGACAGTGTGGCCGTCATGTGGCATCTGGCTCTGGTGGCTGGTGTCCACACGGCCCGAAATGATGCACGAGGACAGGTTAGTGGCCACGACGAGAGGTCCCCAGATCGGTACGTTTGTGTACTTTGTGATGGCTCTGATCGCGCTGTGCTCGGGCCCCGGCGGCCGGGCGGAGACGTCAGACCCGAACGGACCGGCGGACTACTTTGACATGTCCATCGAGGAGTTGATGAAGGTCGAGGTCAAGAGCGCCGCCGGCCTGACCAAGATGGATTCGCGTCAAGTCCCGGTAGCGATGACCGTGCTCGATGACAAAGACATCGAGCAGTCGGGGGCGCGGGATTTGAATCATTTGCTCGAGATTTACGTCCCGAACAGCCAGTTCATCCTTCACCACCATCTTCAGCCGCATCTCGGATTTCGCGGAATCATCAGCGACAGAGAAGACAAATACCTGTACCAGGTCAACGGTCGCACGATGAACAATCGAACGCTGCTCGGGGCGGACAACGAGCGATCCCTGCCGCTGTTGGGGGATATCCGCTCCGTCAGCGTCGTTCGTGGCCCGGCGTCCGCTACCCACGGCGCGGGGGCATTGGCAGGGGTCATCGACGTCGAAACCTACAATGGGCTGACGTACCAGGGTTCCGAGATCGGATTCCGACAAGGAATAGTGGACCGATACTCCGCGGTCGAGACGAAATACGGAGAGAAATTCAGCGACGAGTCGGGGTTGTTTGTGTACTACGGTCTGGCTGACGTGCTGGGAGCCGACGGTGAATACTACATTGGACACTCGTATCCGGCCGCCAATGGACTGCCCCCGAACGTCGCCGGGCATCCGTACGAAGGTCCGATGGCGGCGTTCGACGAAGCGGGATTCGACGCGCTCTGGCACAAGCTGCACGTCAGCTACATGAATGGACCGTTCGAGTTCTGGACGCGCTTCGTCCAAGACGGTAGTCAGGACCGGCCCATGCGGGAGATCTATACCAAGGCGCGACCAGCGGACGTTTCGCTGGACGAGTGGACGCGGGGACGCGAGTTTCGCAATCGTCAGATCACGACCACCGGGCGCTTCAAGAAGGACCTGTCCGAGCAATGGAATCTGGAGTTAGTGCAGAGCTTCGACGTATGGCTTTACAAGAACCGCCTGATGGGAACCTCGCCGGAACCCACCCAACGCGGGCGTGAGACGGAATGGTTCAGTCACGCCATCCTGACCTGGACTCCGAACCAAGCGCATTCGCTCGCGTTCGGCGCGGATTATTCGCACGAATGGTTTAATGACCCTCCGTTTTCGTATGCGTTGGATCGCGCGCCGGCCATAACGGACCGCAAGTGGCAGACCGACACCCTTTCCTTCATGGCCGAGCACCAATGGAAAATCAACAAGCACTGGACGACGTTCTTGAGCATCCGCACGGACAAGCATACCTTTTCCGACTGGCTGTTTTCTCCCCGCGCCTCGGTGATCTTCACGCCGACCGAACGAGACACGTTCAAGATCATCGCAGGGCAGTCGGTTCGCCGAAGCTGTGACGAAGAACTGTGGTCACAGTGGGAACGTCAGAGAACGACGCCGAAACCCGAAAAGCTCCGCTCGTATGAGATTTCATACGAACGCAAAATGACGGATCATTGGCGTGTGGGCGGCAGCGGATTCTTTGAGGACTATGACGCGATTGGCTGGATTCCCACGTGGTACTACTCATCATCCATCGGCGACTTTCAGATTGCCGGCGGGGAGATCGTGATCAGCTACACCAGCCCAAGCACACGTCTTACGCTTTCACAAGGGGTCTCGAAGCTCGTGAATTCCCATCTGCCCGGCACATTGCCGGAGGCCGGCCAAACGGTGACGGCCGAACCCTACGGATACGGAAACGATCTGGCCGAATGGTCCCCGTTCATAACAAAGCTGGCCGTCGTGCACAATCTCGACCGGGAATGGACCGTTAGCTCCTCGCTGGTCTACTATTCCGGATTCCCAGGCGCCAAAGACTATGCCGACTACGCCTCCACGTTATCCACTCCGCCCTCTGCCGTGCCGCTGAGCGATCCCGGATACACGAAGCCTTATGGGCCGAATCTCTTTGTCAACCTTGGCTTGCAGTATCACCCGTCGGAACACTGGACGTTTCGCGTAGACGGGTACAACCTCGCAGAGCTGTTCGATAAGACGCTGTCCAAACGCAACTACTATTTCCGCATGTCCGAATTCAGCGTCATGCCGGCGTCTCTCGCCTTTTCCGCAAGCTATCGATTCTGAATCGACACTAATGGACCGTCAGTGTCGCTTTACGAACGGAGAAACAGTCATCGCCCGAAAAGAGTAAGTGACACGTCTTGCCGTCCGTGCTGATCCACTTGGTGGGAAAAGAGCTGGTCTCGCCCGGTCCGATGTCCCAGCTCTCCGTGTAGAACACCGTCGTCCACGGCCCCCACGGCTGTGGGGCATCGTAGACGCCGAAGCCCCCTTGGAACCGCGGCCCGCGTGAATCCTCGCTGGCGGGAAGAACCTGGCACCACAAGTACCTTTTCAGCCCGGCGTTGTAGCTGATCCCGCTTCGATAGCACTTTCCCGGATGAGTGAATACTGCTCCCCGCTTGTCAATGTCTTTCGTCCATATCGGCCCGTCGGATTCGTCAAGGCCTTTGAGGAATTCATAAGCACTCCGGTCCCTGATTCGATCCTTCGGCACGCGGGCCATCACAAACCGGTCGCCAGGGTCGTAAGCGCTGTCACTATCGTTCGAGTAGATGTAGACAAAGCTGTCACGCGCACCAGTGTAGTCCTTGCCGAAGTTGAGAAACGTCGGCACTCCAAAGCTTGTTGTGAATCTCCAGTCGCACCACGTCCAGGTCTTGCCGTGATCGCCGGACCAGG
>CAYZAH010000010.1:0-19146 GCA_964475805.1 uncultured Pirellulales bacterium
ACATCGACGCGGTGATCGTGGCGACGCCCGACCATACGCACGCAGTCGCGGCTATGACTTGCATGAAACGCCGCAAGCACGTCTATTGCCAGAAGCCTCTGGCCCATTCGATCTATGAAGTCCGCATGTTGACGGAGGCGGCGCGGAAGTACAACGTCCAGACGCAAATGGGCAACCAGGGCCATTCGTCCAACGAGATTCGGCTGCTCTATGAGTGGATTCAGGATGGGGCCATCGGCCCGGTCCGCGAGGTCTACGCCTGGAGCGACCGCCCGGTCGGCGGCGATCCGTGGTCGGACTTTCCCATCATGGCCCGGCCCAAGGAGACGCCGCCCGTGCCCGAGACGTTAGACTGGGACCTCTGGCTCGGCCCGGTGAAGTACCGACCCTATCACCCGGTCTACTGCCCGACGACGTGGCGCGGCTGGTGGGATTTCGGAACGGGGGCGCTGGGCGATATGGGCTGTCATATCCTCGACCCCGCCTTCTGGGCGTTGAAGCTCGGTGCGCCGACTCGCGTTGAGGCGGCCACGACCCATTACAAACCGGAGGTGGCGTCGGAGACGTACCCGCGGGCGTCGATTGTACGGTACGAGTTTCCAGCGCGTGAGGATATGCCGCCGGTTAAGCTGACCTGGTACGACGGCCGGCTGCTGCCTCCGAGACCGAAAGATTTAGAGCCCGGTCGAAAGCTGGGAGGCAATGGTGCGTTGCTGATCGGCGAGAAGGGCACGATCATGCACGGCTCGCACGGCGCCGGCGGTTTGCGCATCGTCCCTGAAACGAAAATGAGAGCCTACGAAAGACCACCCCAGACCTTGCCTCGCGTTCGAGGCGGCTCCGGCGGGCACGAGCAAGACTGGGTCCGCGCCTGCAAGGACGGCAAGCCCGCCAGCTCGACCTTCGATTACGGTGGCCCGCTGACGGAGATGGTTCTGCTCGGCGTGCTGGCCATGCGGCTGAAAGATACGCCTCTGGAGTGGGATTCCGAGAACATGAAAGTGACCAATTGCGACGAGGCCGACAAATACGTCAAGCCGACTTTTCACAATGGATGGACGCTGTAGAGATTTGCGAATTGCGATTCTTGCCCGCCGCTGGCGGGTGAAATTTACGATTGAGAGGGGCAAGGACACCAACAGCAAGTAGTAGAACTTAGTGAGGAAGTACAATGAAAACAAGACAAATATCGAGACGACAATTCCTGGGCGGGGCCGCAGCGGTCGCGGCGTTTACCGTGGTTCCGCGCCACGTTCTGGCCCGTTCCGGCCAGACCCCTCCGAGCGAGAAGCTCAACGTGGCCAGTATCGGCGTAGCCGGGATGGGGGGCAACGACGTCGGCCAGATGAGCCGAGAGAACATCGTGGCGCTGTGCGACGTGGACTGGCATCACGCCGCGGACACGTTCAAAAAGCATCCGGACGTCAAGAAGTACAAGGACTTCCGGAAGATGCTGGACGCCGAAGACAAGAACCTCGACGCGGTGACGGTCTCGACGCCGGACAACATCCACGCCGTGGCTGCGATGGCCGCCATCAAAAGAGGCAAGCACGTTTATTGCCAGAAGCCGCTGTGCCACGACATCTACGAGGTTCGCCGGCTCACCGAGGCGGCCCGTGAGCACAAGGTGATGACGCAAATGGGTATTCAGCTCCACGCCGAGGAGTGCGTCAGGTTAGTGGCGGAGATGATTAAGTCCGGGATGATCGGCAAGGTCCGCAAGGTGGACATCTGGAGCGGCAAGAACTGGGGCGGCGGCTACCGGCCTACGGAGTCGGAGCCCGTGCCCGAGACGCTCGATTGGAACCTGTGGCTGGGTCCGGCCCCGTGGCGGCCCTACAATCACATCTATCTGCCCGCCAACTGGCGAAAGTGGTGGGATTTCGGAACGGGCACGTTGGGCGACATGGGCTGTCACATCATCGACCCGGTCTTCTGGGCGCTGGATTTGGGCTACCCCACGAGCGTGGAGGCTAACCCCAACAAATTCACCAAAGAGGGCTACTGGACGGAGACGACGGTCCACTGGGAATTCCCCGCTCGCGGCGATCTGCCTCCGGTGACGGTGACCTGGAACGACGGCGACCGAAGGCCGGCCCGGCCCGCGGAGCTTGAGGCGGGGCGAAAGCTGCCCAGTCAGGGTGGATTGTACTACGGGGAGAAGGGCACGATCCTGGCCCCGCACGGCGGCACTCCAATGCTTATCCCGTACTCGAAGATGAGAGAAGCCAAGATGCCCGCGCCGTTCCTGGGCAGAGGCGTCAATCACTACCAGGACTGGATCAAGGCGTGCAAAGGCGGCCCGAAGCCGCTGGCCAACTTCGACTACGCCGGCCCGCTGAGCGAGACCATCCTGTTGGGCAACGTAGCGGCCCTGGCGGGCGAGAAGATTCTCTGGGACGGCCCGAACCTGAAGGCGACCAACGTGCCTGAGGCCAACAAGCACCTTAAACGCGAGTATCGCGCCGGCTGGCAACTGTAATATACTATTCTAAGTCTAAACAACGTCTTAATAATAGGAGAAAAGACTATGAGCATGAGAACGAAACTGACCGTGGCCGTGTTAGCGTTTGCACTGAGCATTTGTTGCCTGCCCCAGACGCTGATGGCGGATAGCTGGAAAGACTGGAAATTAGGTGCGCAGGCGTATAGCTTCAATCGCTTCACGTTCTTCGAGGCGGTGGACAAGACCAAGGAGTGCGGCATGGAGTACATCGAGGTCTTTCCGGGCCAGAAGCTCAGCAAGGATCACCCCGACGTCAAAACCGATCACAACATGGCCGAAGCGGACCGAAAGATCATGCTTCAGAAGCTCAAAGACGCCGGCGTCAAACTAACGAACTACGGCGTGGTCGGCCTGCCCAACAACGAGGCGGAATGTCGCAAAGTCTTCGATTTCGCCAAGGAAATGGGGATTCAGACCATCGTTGCGGAGCCGCCGGAAGACGCCATCGGTATGATTGATAAGCTCTGCCAGGAGTACAAGATCAGCGTCGCGATCCACAACCATCCGAATCCCTCGCACTACTGGAATCCGGATACCGTCTTGAAGGTGTGCAAGGGGCGCAGCCATTGGATCGGATCGTGCTCCGACACGGGCCACTGGATGCGTTCGGGCATCGACCCGCTCGAAGCCATCAAGAAGCTCGGAGCCGAGCACCGCATCATTTGCCTTCATTTCAAAGACCTCAACAAGTTCGGCGACCGTTCGGCGCACGACGTTCCCTGGGGAACGGGCATGGGTCAGTCCAAGGCCATTCTTACCGAGCTGGCGCGCCAGGGCTTCAAGGGAAGCTTCTCCGCTGAGTACGAATACAATTGGCTCAATTCCGTGCCCGAGATCACGAAGTGCGCGGAGTTCTTCAAGAAAACCGCCGCCGATCTGAGCGACATTCCATATAAACCTGTCTTCAAGAAAGACCTGTCGAACGCGATTCGAGGCGGCGACGCCTGGGCCTTCAACGACCAGGGTCTGCTCGGCCCTACCCCGACGGGACACGGTGACCTCTGGACGAAAGAGCGCTACGGCGATTTCATTCTCCAGTTGGACTTCAAGGTTCCTCCGAAAGGCAATAGCGGTGTTTTCATTCGCGGCGCTGATTTGAAGGACTGGATCAATACGACGATAGAGATCCAGATTCACGCCACGACGGACGGAGCCCCACACGGACAATGCGGCGCCGTCTACGATTGCCTCTCGCCCTCGAAAGACGCGACCAAGAAGCCGGGCGAGTGGAACCACTACGTTATTACCTGCCTGGACAACAAGATCTACGTCAATCTCAACGGTGAAAATGTTATCGATATGGACCTGAACAAGTGGACCGAGCCTCATAAGAATCCCGGCCCACCATACGGTGCCGGAGACCGAAACAAGTTCAGCCATGCCTACAAAGACATGGCGCGTGAGGGCCACATAGGTTTGCAGTATCACGGCAATCCCGTTTGGTTCAGGAACGTCGAAATCAAGTCGCTTGACTAAAGTCGAGGTAGGCACAAATGAGAAACATCGTTGACAAACGTATCATCATGATGCTCGTTTTCAGTCTGGCTCTCACGTTTCTGGCGGGCTATGGCTCGACGGCGCTTGCGGGTAACTCGGATTCCTCCGACGGGTGGGTATCGCTGTTTGACGGCAAGGACCTGACCGGCTGGGACGGCGATCCGCGCTTCTGGTCGGTGAAGGACGGTGTCATTCACGGCGAAACGACACCTAAGAATCCCACCCGCGGCAACACGTTTCTCGTCTGGCGCGGCGGCGAGCTCAAAGACTTCGAGTTGAAGATCAAGTTCCGTCTCCTAAGCGGTAACTCTGGCATCCAGTACCGTAGCAAAGAGATCAGCAAATGGGTCATCGGCGGCTACCAGGCCGAGGTGATCAATAATCCCACTATGGTCGGATTTCTCTACGAAGAGCGGGGCCGGGGCTGGCTGGTTAACGTCGGTGACTTTATGGTCATCGACAAGAACGGCAAAAAGGAAGTCATCGGTAATGTCTCCGATGCCAACGAGCTTATCAAAGACGGCTTCTACAAGGCAAAGGACTGGAACGAATACCGCATCGTCGCGCGGGGCAACCATCTGATCCATTATCTCAACGGCTACGAGACGATGGAGTTGATCGACAACGATCGCGTGACCAATCCGTCCGATCCGAAAGATCTCCGCGGCGCTGCCCGGCAAGGGCTTCTGGCCTTACAGCTTCACGCCGGTGATCCGATGGTTGTGGAATTCAAGGACATTCGCCTTCGGGAGATCACGTCCAAATACGGTGACGCCGTGTTGCTGTTCAACGGGCGTAATCTCGACGGCTGGAAGTTCCAGGGCGACGCGCAGAAGAGCAAGTGGGTGGTCGGCAAGGCCAAAGTCTCGCCGGATAATCCCAAGCAGTTGGTGGCCGAAGAAGGGCGGGGTGAGATGATCAACCTGCCCGCCGCACACGGCGACAGCGTCGATATATACTCCGACGCGAAATTCGGTGACTGCCGGATCGAAGTCCAGCTCATGGTGCCCCAGGAGTCCAACTCCGGCGTGTACGTGATGGGCGAGTACGAGGTCCAGGTGCTGGATAGCTGGGGCCACGAGACGATGGGTCCCGGCGATATGGGCGCCATTTACGGCGCCTCGCCGCCTGCCGTCAACGCGTGTCTGAGACCGGGCCAATGGCAGAAATATATCATCGAATGGCAGGCTCCGAGGTTCGACGCGAGCGGCCGAAAGACCGCTAACGCGGAGTTCCTCAAGGTCGAGCTTAACGGCAAGGTGCTTCACAAGGACCTCGAAATGCCGAAGCAAACGCCCGGCGGCGTGGCCGGAAGGGAAGCCCCGACCGGTCCGCTGATGTTCCAGGGCAACCACGGGCCGGTGGCCTATCGCAATATTATCGTAGAACCTTTGGCGAAAAAGTAGTTGCAATCGCGGGCGCCGGGCTGATTTGACGCCTTTTCGTCCCGGCGCGAAACGTCCCCGGGGACTGCGGTTGCGGATTTCGCCCGAGCAAAAAAGGTCAGGCGCGTGCTTGACAGCAGCGTGGTCGGCAGTTATATTGCATGACCGTAGAACCGAAAACTAAACTGTTACCTTTTTGGAGTTGATAAGAGGACCATGAACGAACAAAAGACTGGTATAGAAATGGACAGACGTAGTTTTCTGCGTTCCACCGCGGCGGCGGGTGCGGGTTTGGCTTTTTCACCGTTGGTTTTTGCCCAGGCCGCCGGCGCCAAGGCGGATGACATCAACGTGGCTCTGTTAGGCTGCGGTGCCGAGGGCCAGGTTTTGATGGATTCGTGTCTGAAGATCCCCGGCGTCCGTTTCAAGGCCATTTGC
The DNA here is from genome assembly GCA_964475805.1 of uncultured Pirellulales bacterium. GTDB lineage: Bacteria > Planctomycetota > Phycisphaerae > Sedimentisphaerales > Anaerobacaceae > JAFGTG01. The sequence goes on from CAYZAH010000010.1 coordinate 5,827, forward strand.
GACATCTGGACGAAGTACAATCAGAGGCGCGTCTCGCGCATGTTGAAGGCATATCACCACGACCATAACACGTATGTGGACTACCAGGACATGTTAGCCAACGAGAAGGATCTGGACGCGGTGATCATCGCCACGCCGGACTTCTGGCACTCGCCACATACGGTGGCCAGTCTCAACGCCGGGCTGCACGTCTATTGCGAGAAGGAAATGTCCAATACGCTCGAAGGCGCCAAGAAGATGGTCGAGGCGGCCAAAAAGACGGGCAAGCTCCTCCAAATCGGCCACCAACGACGGAGCAATCCGCGTTATCGACATTGCTACGACAAGCTGATCACCGACGCGAAGCTCCTGGGCAAGATTACCTGTATCAACGGTCAGTGGAACCGGAGCAAAGCGGCCTGCGAAGACCTGGGCTACCCCAAGAACGCTGTCATTCCAGAGGCGACGCTGGAGAAGTACGGATTCAAGTCGATGCAGCAGTTTAGAAACTGGCGCTGGTACAAAGGACTCGGCGGCGGCCCGATTGTGGACTTAGGCTCGCATCAGATCGACATCTACGGCTGGTTCCTCGGCGCCACTCCGAAAGCCGTCATGGCCAGCGGCGGCATCGACTACTGGAAGCCGCCGGAGTGTAAAGTCGCGCACGACTGGTATGATAACGTCTTGGCCATCTACGAGTATCCAGTGGGTGATCGAACCGTTAGAGCCTATTACCAGACCATCACGACGAACAGCTACAACGGCTACTTTGAGGTCTTCATGGGCGACGAAGGTTCGTTGGAAATCTCGGAAGCCGGCGGACGCGGCACGGTTTATCGGGAAGCCTCGGTTCCGGCGGATTCGTGGGATAAGTGGGTCAAGATGGGCTTTATCAAAGCTCCGGTTAAGCCCGAAGAGGAAAAGCCCGCCGGCGACGCGGTTCTGGACGTGCGCGAGTCGCCGAAGCCACCGAGTTATGAGATCCCGGTCACGATGGGAGGCAAGCCGTACCATCAGCCTCACCTTGAGAATTTCTTCGATACCATTCGCGGCAAGGCAAAGCTCAATTGCCCCGCCGAGATCGGATACGAAACGGCGGCGACTGTGCTAAAGGTCAACGAGGCGGTCGAGGCCGGTAGAAAACTGGAGTTCAAGCCCGACGACTTCGTGGCGTAGGGCGGCGTCCAAAAATGATGGTTCTCGGGGAGAATACCGGTGCATCGCAAGAAAAGGATTGAGCGTACCTTGAAAAAGGGATGGGTATTTGCAGCAAGTATTTTTTGCGTGATGGTATTTTGTCTCGTTGCCAGGGCGGCTCAATCCGATGAGAAGCTCTTAGGCGACGAGAGTGACGGCAGCAGGGCACAGCCGCTTCACCGGATCCCGTTGTATGCTGAGCCGAGTGAAGAAGGCGCAGAGCCTATCAAGATCGATCCCAACATCAATCCTGAGGAAGAAGTGCTCCTGCCTTTTTCGACGCGCCGTACGTGTGGGGTTTGTCATAGCTACGGGATCGTCAGCAAAGGCTGGCACTTCAATGAGATGGATCCGAACGTTGACCCCGGCCGGCCGGGCCAGCCGTGGCTCTACGTGGATGCTCGCACGGGTACGCAGATACCGCTTTCCTATCGCTCCTGGCCCGGTACGTACAAGCCGGCGCAATTCGGCTTGAGCGACCGGAAGTTCACCGAGATCTTCGGGCGGCAAATGCCGGGCGGCGGACCCGGAGAAACCACTGACGCGGAAGACGTCATGCGTCAGTACGTTTCAGGCAAGCTGGAGATCGATTGCCTCGCTTGTCATAACGCGGGTCCGCAGCAGGACCAGGGCAGCCCTTCCGGATACGCCGTGCAGGTCAGTCGCGGGAACTTCCGTTGGGCCGCCGCGGCCTCCTCCGGCTTGGCGACGGTTTCTGGTTCCGCCAATGACATGGACGCGATGTACGATCCATACGATCCTTTCGCGGTTGAATCGGCTATGGGCGGAAGGACGAAACCACCGACGATCACCTACCACAAGGACATCTTCGACCAGGACAACAACGTGTTCTTCGATATCGTCAGGCGAGTGCCCTCGAAGCGGTGCTATTTCTGTCACTCGAACCTCTATATCGGTGATAAAGATAAAGCGGCTGAGAAGTGGGTGAGCGACGAGGACATTCATCTGAAAGCGGGCTTGACGTGCGTGGATTGTCACCGCAGCGGGGTCGAGCACCAGACAATCCGCGGCTACGTCGGCGAAGAAGACGTTTCGAGTAACCCGATGGCCGCTGTTTCCTCGTGTGAAGGGTGCCATCTTGGAGATAAGTCTTCCGGTGATCCCGTCGCCGGGCGCTTAGGCGCCCCGGTGCCCAAACACATCGGCCTGCCGGCGGTGCACTTCGAGAAGCTCACTTGTACCGCGTGTCACGCGGGTCCCTGGCCGACGACGCAAACGCATATCACCAAGACGTCAATGGCTCATCGTCTCGGGACGCCCAATGTCAATAAGTCTCCGGAGATGCTTCCGCATATTGCTTCTCCCATCTTCGCCGTCCAGCCCGACGGCAAAATCGGGCCGAACAAGCTCGTCTGGCCGGCGTTTTGGGGTGTTCTGAAAGATGATCAGATCGTCGAGCCCATACCTTTCGATACCGTCACGAAGATCATCGGCGAGTTGTTTTCCAAGGAGGAACTGCCGGTCTCCGGTAGCTGGCCGGACCTGACGGTGGATCATATCCTCAAGGGCCTGACTTCGCTTGCTTCGGGCGGTTCCTTGGAAGGTAAGCCGGTTTACATCGGTGGCGGCAAACTCTACAGCCTTGACGATTCGGGACAACTGAGCGAGAAGGTCGATCATCCGGCGGCCAGGCCTTACATGTGGCCCCTCGGCCACGACGTCCGGCCCGCCGCACAGGCGCTCGGCATTCGTTATTGCACCGATTGTCACGGCACGAACGCGCCGTTCTTCTTCGGTGATGTCACCGTCGATACGCCGGTCGTCTCGGACCGCACGACGGAGGAAATGGTTGATTTCCAGGCCATCTCCCCGGTGTATGCCTGGGCGTTCGCGTTTTCGTTTGTGTTCCGCCCGTGGATGAAGCTGGTTGTTCTGGGCTCGTGCGCCGTTTTGGCGTTCGTGTTGTTGTTATATGGTCTCAAGGCCCTGACCTCGGTCGCGAAGGTGCTGGCCGGCAAGTAATGAGCTCCTGTTAAGTGCAAGTGAGTGATATGGCTGAAACGATCTCGAAGCAGAAACGAAGCCTCGTAGGCATGTTCAGGATATTGGTCTACGCGGTGGCAGTGTTATCCTTTTTGGTATTGGCGCTGACGGGCTTTTATCCGGTCCTCATCCGGGGCGAGCACATTTCGGGTTATCTCGTAATGATGCACGCGACGTTTGCACCGGTCTTCGCGGTTTGCCTGGCGGTGTTGGCGGTCATGTGGGCGAATCGATGCCGTTTCGCGGCCGGCGACTGGCCCGCGTTTGATCGTTTCGTTCAGCGCGTCACCTCGACTCAAGGCGCCGAGATGTCCGGGAAGCGATCGGGCCTCTGCCAAAAGATCACCTTCTGGCTCATTGTCCTTCTGGCCTTGCCGTTGGCTCTATCGATCATCCTGAGCATGTATCATCTGGTCGGAACGCATTGGCAGGAGCTTCTGCTCCGGGTGCACCGGTACACCGCCTACGTCTTTACGCTTGCAGTCGTCGTGCACACCGTGCAGCTACTCCGGATGCAAGCAAGGAGCTGACGTCCGGATTCACGGTTCTTTCATAACCTTGCCGGGCGCGACGCACAAAGGTGCGTTTGCGGCCCTTCAGACAGCCTGATACTGACTACGGCCTCATCCTTGCGATGAGGCTTTCGATATATATACTCTTCCTTAGGCACAAGGGGGTTCCGTTTAGGAGCCGGAAAGGAGAAAGAGCCGATGGAGAAGGTAAATGTCGCTGTGGTCGGGCTGGGTTTTGGCGCCGAGTTCATTCCCATCTACCAAAAGCATCCCAACACCGAATGTTACGCCATTTGTCAGCGGAACGAGGCGCACCTCAGTGAAATCGGCGACCAGTTCGGCATCGAGAGGCGCTTTACGAGATTTGAAGACCTCTTGGGCATTGATGAGCTGGACGCTATCCACGTTGTTTCCCCGATTGCCGATCATGCCTGGATGTCACTCGAGTCGCTAAAGGCGGGCAAGCATACGGCCTGTACGGTCCCGATGGCGACGACCGTCGAAGACTGTCTCGCTCTCGTCGAGGCCAGAGAAAAATCCGGCAAAGTCTACATGATGATGGAGACGGCGGTCTACACTCGTGAGTTCTTATATGCAAAAGCACTTGTCGAATCCGGCGAATTGGGCAAGATACAATTCCTGAGAGGCTCGCACCAGCAGAATATGGGTTTGCCGGGCTGGCCCGAATACTGGTATGGTTTTCCTCCGATGCACTATGCGACCCACGCCGTCAGTCCGCTTCTGTGCCTGGCGGGCAAACGCGCCGAATCGGTTGTTTGTCATGGTTCGGGGCGGATCAATGAAGACTACGCAAGGAAATACAATGCGCCGTTTGCGGTTGAGACCGCTCTTATCAAGCTGGCTGATTCCGACCTTGCCTGCGAAGTGACACGTTCCCTTTTCGACACCATCAGACAATACAGAGAAAGCTTTGACGTTTACGGTACGAAGCTCTCATTCGAGTGGGAACAAACGGCTGGGGAAGGCCCGGTGATCTATTCCGGCTACGAAGACGCCAAGCGAATCGAGGTTCCCGACTATGGCCGTCTGCTGCCCAAAGAAATCGCTCCATTCACGGGACATGGTGTGTACGATGAGGAGCACGAGCATACCTCTTTCATTCAGGGCAGTGGTCACGGCGGCTCGCATCCCCACTTAACGCACGAGTTCGTTCGTGCGATTGTCGAGGGAAGGGAATCGGCGGTCGACGCGAAAGCCGCGGCGAACTGGACGATGACGGGAATTTGCTCTCACGAGTCCGCGATGAACGATGGCCAAAGAATCCAAATTCCGAGGACGGATTAACCGTTTTGCACCACCGATAAATTTCCCGGCGCCGATCAAAAAAACTGGTTGTCTGTGGGTTCAAAGGGTATATTTACGGGGGCAAAACCCGGCGAAGTGCCGGCGAAACATATTCGAGGCGATTTTAGTTTAGGAGAGAAAATCATGAGTAATGGAGCACTGCCGAGTTACTTGAGTATGGCCAAGCCGAACCCGGTGGCAAACAGGACACCGTGGTACAAGAGCACGGCGCCGGCCTACGCAGGCATTTTCCTGTGGGTTGTCTTCTACATGGGCATCGCCAATTTCCTGCCCGATGCCGGCCTGGGGCTCAGTATACTGGCCCTGGTCATTGCAGCCCTGATCTGCCATTTCCTGTTCTACCTGGTTCCGGGTATGTTTGGCATGAAGACCGGCTACCCTCTTTACGTGGTCGGGTCCTCGACCTACGGGACGGCGGGGGGATTTATCATGCCGGGCCTGCTGATGGGATTGCTGCAGTTTGGCTGGTTCGGTGTGAATATCGCGGTATCCACAGACTTCATTCTTCAGGCGTTCGGCAAGGGACCGGCCGTGGATCCTGCAAGTGGGGAGTTCGCGGGCAGCCCAGCTTTCACGATCGTGGCGATCCTTTGGGCGGCGCTGGCGGTGTTTGTGGCGCTGCGAGGGATTCAGTACGTGGGCAAAGTCTCCACCTTCCTGCCTATCGTTCCGCTTATTATGATTCTGTACGTGTTCTTCGCCAACGTCGGAAGCGCCGGCAGCTACACCCCGAGCGAAACGGGCAACTCGACCATCGGTTTCATGGGTCTGATCGCGATGGTCGTTGGCTTCTTTGCGACCGCGGGCGCTGCGGGTGTGGACTTCGGGATGGGCAATCGAGATAAGAAAGACATTCAGCTTGGCGGTCTCGTTGGCATCGCTCTGGCGATCATCGTCGCCGGGGGATTACCGCTGATTGCCGCCGCTGGTGCTCACGGAGCTAATCCGGATCTGAAGGGCTACACGTTCGACGTCATCATCGGCCAGCAAGCCGGGGCCAAGCTAATGTTTGCCTTGTTCGCCATAGCGAGTTTTGCCCCGGCGTGCTTCTGCACGTTTATCGCCGGCAACAGTATTGGTACGATGTTCCCTACGGTCAACAAGACCATTATGGTCGTCATTGGCGCCGTTGTTTCGGTCATTATTGCCGTGATGGGCTGGGCGTTTAATTTGGGCGGCGTCTTCGGACTTATCGGCGCTTCTTTTGGTCCGATCTGCGGCTCGATGGCGGCGGATTACCTGCTCAGCGGCTGCAAATGGGCCGGGCCGAGGAAGGGGATTAACTGGGCCGGGTACATTGCCTGGGCGGTTGGTTTCGTCGTAGCTATTCTCCCGAACCCGATGATTGTCAATCTTACGGGCAAGCCGTTCGCATTCATCACACCGGCGCCGGTGGTTGCGTTCGTGATTGGCTTTGTTTTGTATGCGATTTTGGCCAAGGCGGGACTGGAGCCTCCGACTGTTGAGATGCCCTCGGGCGTCGCCGAGTCGAGTGAGAGCCAAGCGGCACCGCAAGGCTCCGCGGCCGAAGGCGCCGTCGATTGAATTGAAGCCTCGAAATAGCGGGAACGCGAAGAAGAAATCGACGAGCAGTTCACGGTTCGTTACAGAAGAGTCTGGATGCAGGGATTCGGCGCACGGCTGGATCCCTGCTGTTTTTGAAGGATACCAGCCTTGGCATAAGTGCTTGTTATAAAATTGTTTATGTCTTAGGTTTGCCAGGGCGGGCATGTCACAGCACGCCGAATAAGGAAAAAAATATACTTTTGGGCGGCTTGACAACGTCCTATTTGTAGGGTAACATTGCGTTTTTGCCGTGACGGGCGGGGCTTGCCCCACCATCGTGGCGTATCAAGTCCGGCGAGTGTGAGCTTCGTCGGCTTTATGGGATGACTAATTTTAGAGGTATGAAGAGCAATGATGAAGAAACATGCTGGATCGATCGTTGTAGTTTGCGTATGTGGTCTATTCGCGCTGTCCCTGGTTCTTGTTTCGTCGTGTAAGAAAGCTCCGGAAGAGCAGAACCAGCAGAGTGCGCAGCCGGCCGCGAGCCAGGCGAAAGCCGAGACTCCCGCACCGAGCACAGTTCAGTCCGCCTCTGAGAAGCCGGAGACTCCCGCAGCGCCGGAGGAAAAGGGTGCCCCCGAGACAATGGGCACGGCTGAAACGCCGAAGGAAAACCCAGCTCCCGCCGCAGCCGCCGCCAAAGAAGGTTGGGTGCCGATCGACATCGAGCTGCCCAAACCTATGTTCGTAGGCACGCCCCAGGATACGAGGGTCGAGAATCTCGAAAAGCCGCTGGGCAAGCCCCGTCCGCCGTTCCTGGCTCCTCCTGGCACGGTGAACCTGGCCGCGGGCAAGCCCGTTACCAGCAGTGATGAAGAGCCGATTATCGGCGAGCTCGAGATGATCACGGACGGCGATAAAGAAGCGGCCGACGGCAGCTACGTCGAGCTGGGACCGATGCTGCAATACGTCACGATCGATCTCGAAAAGGAGTCCAACATCTACGCCATCGTCGTTTGGCACTATCACAAGCAAGCCCGCGTCTATTTCGACATTGTCGTGCAGGTGGCCGACGATAAGGACTTCATCAAGAACGTCAAGACCGTTTTCAACAACGATATCGACAATTCTGCCGGTCTCGGTGTTGGAGAAGACAAGAACTACATAGAGACGAACGAGGGCAAGCTGATCGACGTTCTGTCTCAGGGCGACGTCAAGGGACGTTACGTCCGCCTCTACAGCAACACCAACACCAGCAACGATTTGAACCACTACATCGAGGTGGAGGTCTACGGCAAGCCGGTAAATTGAAATGGCCAAAAAATGTTGCGTCCTCATTCTGGCCGCGACAGTTGTTGCGCTCGCGCTGCGTTTGCCTCGGCTGCGGCAACGGCCTATGCACGGTGACGAGGCGGTTCACGCCGACAAGTTCGGCAAGTTGCTCGAAGATGGCGTGTACGTCTACGATCCGGACGAATACCACGGCCCGACCCTCAACTACCTGACGTTAATCCCGGCCCGACTCGCCGGTGACAGGAACCTGACGCAAGTCACGGAGTTCACACTCCGGATTGTGCCTGTCTTCTTCGGTGTTTGCCTGGTCTTGCTTCTCTTGCCAATAGCGAGCGGCCTGGGCAAAGGCGCGGCGGTCTACGCTGCGTTCCTGACCGCCATCTCGCCGGCGATGGTCTTCTATAGCCGCTACTACATCCAGGAGATGCTCCTGGTCTGTTTCACCTTCGGTGCCATTGTGTCCGGCTACCGATACGCGCGGAGCAAAGACGTCATTTGGGCGCTGCTGACCGGTGCGTTCCTCGGACTCATGCACGCCACCAAGGAAACGTGCATCATTGCCTTTGGCGCGATGTTTCTGGCCCTGGTGCTTACCTTCCTGATGCAACGTCGGATAGGTGCTCTTGTAAGGGCCGTGAAGCCTTCGCATCTCATTGGCGGCCTCGTCGTCGGTGCAGCCGTCTCGGCTCTATTCTATTCGTCGTTCCTGTCTAACCCCGCCGGAATCCTGGATTCGATTCGCACGTATGCGGCCTATTTCCACCGCGCCGGTCAACAGAGCCTCCACATTCATTCGTGGTCTTATTATCTCGAAATGCTCATCTATTTCAGGTATGGTGGCGGGCCGTTCTGGACGGAATCGCCCATCGTCCTGTTAGCGGTGGTTGGTTTCGTCGCCGCCATGACAAAACGAGGTGTGTCTTTCGCAGACGTTCCGTTTGTGCGCTTTCTTGCTTTCTATACGCTCATCCTAACGGTTGCCTACTCGGCCATTCCATACAAGACGCCCTGGTGCATGCTCGGTTTTCTGCATGGCATGATCTTGCTGGCCGGCGTCGGCGCCGTCGTTCTGGTGAGACTGGTGCCAAACGTTTTGCCGCGATTGATCGTTCTTTCCCTGTTGTTCGAGGCATCCGTCTTCCTGACGTGGGAAGCGTACCTGACTTCCTACAAGTACTACGCAGACAGTCGAAATCCATACGTCTATGCTCACCCGACGAAGGAGATATTCACCATCGTCGACAAGATCAAGGAATACGCGAGCGTCGACCCGCAAGGCTACGATACGCGCATCGACGTCATTTGTCCGGGCAAAGACTATTGGCCTTTGCCCTGGTATCTGCGCGCGTTCAATGGAGTGAGCTGGTCGGACCACGTCATAAAGGACCAAAGTCCGGCACCGCTGATTATTGCATCTCCCGAGGTCGAAGGGGCTTTGATCGAAAAGCTTTACAGCCTCACCCCCGTGGGAAAACGCCAGATGTACTTATACCTGTTTGATAAGCCGTACTACGTGTGGTTGCGGCCCGGGGTCAAGCTGCTCGGTTTCGTAAGAAAGGATTTGTGGGACCGCCTTCTGAACTCGGAGGCGGAGGAGCAGCAAACCCGGCTGGAGGGACCGAAATGACGGAGAGGCCGCAAGAACCTTGTTTTGTCCGAACCGATTCCGTTTCGATCTCTGGGATGAAGCGCTTCTCGCATGAGGCGATGGCGACCACTTTCGAGCTTATCATCATTCACGAGGACGAGCGCTACGCCCGGCAAGCGGCTATAGCCGCGTTCGACGAGGTGGACCGCCTCGAAGGGGAATTGAGCCGATTCATCGAGAACAGCGATATCTCCAGGATCAACAATCTTCCCGCGGACCGCCCTCTGCTGCTCGGATTGGACGCCTTTGAGTGCCTTCAACTGAGCGTGAAGATGTGCGCTGAGACGAACGGGGCTTTCGACGTTACGATTGGCTCGCTCTTGAAGTGTTGGCGCGACGAGGACGGCGACCCGCGCACACCATCGGGTGAAGAGCTGAACTTTGCTCGCTTACATACCGGCTCCCAGCTTCTGCAATTAGACGAACGAGAGCACACGATTCGGCTGGCCGCCAGTCCCGTACTCATCGATCTCGGCGGCATCGGCAAGGGCTACGCTGTTGACTGCGTGGCCCGGTTGTTGCGCGAGTGGAGCATCGAGACGGCCCTGATCTCAGGCGGTTACAGCTCGGTCCTGGCGCTCGACGCGCCGCCTAAGACCGACGGCTGGCCCCTGACGCTAAGTGATCCCCTCGATCACAGGCGGATATTGGCGCGTCCCCATCTGCGCAACGGAGCGCTCGGAGGCTCAGGAGTGCAGAAGGGCGGGCACATCATCAGCCCGCGAACGGGCAAGGCGGTCCAGGGCAAACGTGCCGCCTGGTCGGCTGCACCCGACGCCACGACGGCCGATGCGCTTTCGACCGCTTTTATGATTATGGAGTCCGAAGAGATCCGTCAGTATTGTTCGCTCCACGCGGATCGGAAGGCCATGGTCATGTTGTTAGAGAAGGACGAGGCGACGCAAAAGGATAAGATTATGCGCTTCGGTTCATGGCGCCAGGACGAGCTGGCAAAGTGACGCGTGACGGTCGCCCCGCCGAGAATCTGCTACTTCTCTGACATAATCCGCCGAATGGTCCACAATTCCGAAAGAACGCTCCAGGAGCTACGCGTGGGCGAAAGACGGCTGTCAAGGTCGCAGGTCCAGTTGATCGGGAATTCCTTGATACGATAGCCTTCCTTGCGTGCACGCATGATGATTTCGATATCGAACGTGAAGCCGTCGATGACGGACTCGTTGTACAAGTGTCGAGCGACGTCGCCTTTGTATATCTTGAAGCCACATTGCGTATCGGTGAGCTCAGCGGGGGCCTTTATCTGGTGGATCACGAACCAGTGGAAGATTCTCGAGCAGATGCGTCGATACAGGCTCTGCGCCTGCTCGATGTGGCAGCCGGAAGTCTTGCGCGATCCGTGGGCGATGTCGCACGTGTCGCTCTTGAGCAGCTCCAGCCCGCGCAGCGTGTCCTCATAGGGCACGCAACAGCCGCTATCGACGAACATGACGTATTCACCCGTGGAATGTAAGATTCCCACGCGGACGGCGTGGCCTTTACCCCGATGCTCCTCATAGCGAACGACGTGGCGCTGGAGGCTCGGCGGAATCTCGACGCTCTTCGCAGCCTCGGTCGTGCCATCCCGGCTGCCGTCATCCACCACAATGATTTCGCCCTCGATCCGGTGGTTTTCCAGGAACTTCGCCGCCGCTGTAACGTCGCGAGCGATCTTCCTACTTTCTTCGAATGCTGGTATAACGATTGATAGATCCATCTATGAATTATAAGTGTATGGAAGCGGACGAGAAATGCAAGAGGCTTCTCCCGGAAGTTTATCTGAGATATACCAGTCCCCGTTCCTGTTATTCCCGCGAGAGCGGGAATCCGATTCTCGGCTAAACACGTACTGCGCAGGGGTGACAACGTCAGACGAGATCAGCAGAATTGTCGGGTATCCAGCCGTCGCTGTTGTCGGAAAGTCGGATATGGAACCACCCTGAGCGGCGTTCGAGCAGATCGAACTCGGTGCCGGCGTGCAGCCGGTCCTTAAAACTCTCGGCGTAGTTCGGCCCGTCGCCCTGGCGGGCCATGACTTCGGTCGCGGTTATCACGCCGGAGATTCGGTGCGAGCGGACACGGGTCTCCAGGACGACCGACGTGAGAAAGCAGATCGTCAGGAGACCGCAAATCGCCGTCGTGACGACCCAAGATGGGGCTTTTCCGAACCAGATCATTGCCGTCAGTCCGAGGCACACAATCGCGAAGCAAAGGCACATCAGCAGGAACTTCGTCTTGAGAGAGAAATCGTAATGCCAGAAGAACAGCGTCTGCAAAACGCGCTTTTCCGTCTTCACCGCGACTTTGTCGATTCGTCTGCTGCGCGCGAACGCGAGGTTCTTCTGGATGTTGGCGTCGGATTTGTCGAGCGCTTCGGCCCGGCGGTAATTGAGAATCGCCCGGCCGACGTCCTCCTTGAGGAAGTAAGCGTTGCCCAGATCGTAGTAGAGCTTCGGATTTCTTACTCCGCCCTCATTGATGATCTTCTCGTAATTCAGTATGGCCTTTTCGTAGAGCCTCTCGGCCTGATTCGGGTCGTTGGTTATGGAATTCGCCTGGCGAAAGGCTTGATTGGCCTGGTCGAAGAGCGAATAAGTTTGCTCCTTCGACAGCGCGGCTTCCACCGTCGTCTCCAGGCACAAGACAAACAGACAGGCCGATACTATGGACAAAACCCTATTCATTATTTTTTGCGATTCTTTTCGATGGTACGGATCAGATCGGTTACTTCCTTGATTTTCTGCGAGTCGACGTGGACCTCTATCGAGGCATAGCGTCCCGCCTCGAAGTCCGTGATGATATCTCTGTACTTGCCGGCTGTCTGAGCGTCGTTCGTCGCGGTTTTGATCGCCTCATAGCAGTCGTCAGGTGTAAGGGAGCCGGCCGTCTTGTCGAAGCGGTCGCCGATATATTGCTTCATAATCGACACGAGCAATTCATTTTGCTCTTTCGCATCGGCGGAGGTGACTCTCTTCAATTGTCCGACAGCTTTGCTGCAAGCCTGTCGTCGTCGCTTGGCGGCCACCTTTTCCGGGCTTGTGTGCGTGCTGAGCTTAATCACCAGGCTCGACACCAACCCGAGCAGCGGGACGGCCCAAAGGACGACGTAGCCGGGCTGAGCCACCGCTACTATGGGCGAGAAGCTCATGTTCTTCAAGGCGCCGAGGTCGTCATAATTGGCGGACAGTCCTTTCTTGATGGCCTCGACATCTCTATTGACCGGCACGAAATCGGCGCCTTCCAAATCGGCGCTCGTCAGTACCTTCGTCGGCGCCACATCGAGCTTGATAGGCTCCGTCTGAGCCGTCACGTACTTGCCCTGTGCGACGTCAAAGGAGGCAAGCGGGATCGGCGGTATCCGCGTGACCTTGTCGTTGTTCGCTCGTATTGTTTGCGTGAAGATCTTATAGCCGCCTTCAACCGTCGGCGATGCTTTTTGAGAAGGGATTTTGAAGTTTTTCGCCAGTTCGGGCACTCTTTCGAGATCGGGCCACCGGACGGGTTTGAGGTATTTGCCGCCGCCTATCTTAATGGTCAGGGTAATCGGGTCACCGACGTTGACTTTGGTCGGCGTTGCCGACGCTGAAATGGTGTATTGTCCGATCAGGCCGTAGAATTCGGCCGGCTTGCCCTCGTCCGGCAAGGGCAAAACGTTCAGATCAAGCGGCTCGGAATTCACGATGAAACGCTTGTACTGGGTTTGCCCGCCGAAGAAGCTATTGAATGGATCGCGCGAGCGGACGCGCCCGACCGCGACGGCGGCGGATACTGACGACGCGGGGATGTCAATCCGGCCGGGGCGCTTCGGCATCAGAACCTTGCTGAAAGTCACCAGGGTCGAATCCTTGTTGTTATGCTCGA
>CAYZAH010000011.1:0-18507 GCA_964475805.1 uncultured Pirellulales bacterium
TGGTCCAGTCGGCATCATCGGCGTTCGTCGGATCGGTCTGAAAGAGATCGTTGTAACCGTTGGGAGGATCGGACCGACTGCTGGCTGGATAGCTGAAATCGATAAGGAGGGTCCATTCGTTGACTTTGGCTCCGCCGCCATTGGGGGCGATACCATGCGTGCAAATGTAGTAACTGCCCTCGCCGATAGTAATGGCGCCATCTTCGGGGGTGATGCCCTCGGTGTCCTGGATCGAACCGACGAGCTCCAGGGGGACGCCGATGGTGGCACTATTCGGATCTATTCCATTGAATTCCCACAAACCCTTCGGTTCGGGAACACCCGCCTGTGCCTGTAACGTCAACGCCACAATCCAGAACCAAAAGCTAAGCCTTTTCATAATTCTCTCCTCATATAATTAAGTGGACGACTTTGGGGTACTGATCTCCGATGGATCAGTCTGTTTTCACGTTCTACATTGATCTGACGTTTCCCATTTGCACGGCTAACAAATACGATTTTCTTCGCAAACCACCAATAATTTTACCATGTAGCCCTTGAAATAACAAGAGATTCCACTTTCAAAGCTAATTTGCTGAGAGTCTGTGCGGTAACATGATTCAATCTACCTCACCCTCCCGCCAATCTCAGCTTCTGTGCAGGCCTCAAATGCCGGCCTTCTCCATGCCGCGCAAGGACCGTCGCACGGAGAAGGAGAAAGTGGCGTCTTGTTCCAGACTTCGTGGAGGACGACCAGGTCGCTCAATGACTCTAATGTGTGTAAGTCTGTGTCACCGAGTTTGAGACGGCGGCCATCGGCTGATCTGCCATCTCTAATTCGAGCTTATGAATACTAGTCCAGTGGCCATGTAATCATCATCACTTGAGACATCGATCTTCCATCGCTGGCTCTCGATGTCATCCACGCAAAGTCTCAGTCACAGGCAAACCCGAGGGTAGAAAAAAAACGTTCAAACGAATTCTCACGGGTGGAATACCAGCATTCGCCAGCAACTCACGGTTGATTCAACTGGATGTCGTCGATATAGACTGTCCCTGAACCGCCGGGAGCCGCCTTGCCGGATTCGGTGCCCAAACCGATGGCGATCTTATCCACGTTGCTCAGGTTGATCCCCTGATCGGCAAATGCCTGTAGGGGGATACGCCACTGGGTCCATGAGCGAATTGTCGCCGCACTTGGGTCATCATAGCTCACGACTGCTGGAGCGCCGGCCGTATTCGAGACCGCCACGTATAACGGCTCGGCGGCATTGCTCGACTTACCTCTGAACCAGAGTGACAGTCCCGTCACACCCGCTTGCGTCCAGTCTCGCGTCGCCGTCAATGTTGAGGAGGCTTCCGAATTCGTCACACCGCCCTCGTTAACATAGAGCAACGGCATGGACTGAACGCCGCTATGGACAATCGACTGCTCGGCGTAGGGAGGCATCAGATAGCCGACCTGCGCACCGTTGCCGGCGATGCCGAAGCCGTCGATCCAGGTTTGCCAGATGGCCTGGCCTGCCGCATCGTCGTCAGTGTAGCTCTCGAAATCATCCACGAGTAGGAAAACGCCCGTCGTGAATATCCAGAGGGGTCCTTTTGCCGTGTTGCCCTGGTCATCGATTTCGTCCACGCGCCAATAGTAGGTGGTGTCCGCCTCAAGCAACCCGGGATCATAACTCTCGTCCCCGAGGGATTTGGACCCTCTGTATTCAGGTGAGCTTGTATCGGCGTTCCGAACGGCTTGCCTGTCTGTGCCCAAGTAAATCTGGTGCGAGGCGGCGCTGTCGGCCGGGATCCAGCTTAGAATCATGTTCAATTGCACATCCGTTGCATCATACGCTGGCTGTGGATTACCGACGGCGCCCGGCGTCGAAAAGCTCCAAACGTCACCTTTATACGTCTCAGCGCCGTCAAACTCATCGACTCGCCAGTAATAGACCTTCTCCGGTTCGAGCGCACCGGGCCTGTAGGTTGCTGCTCCGGCGGGCGTGCCCGTCGTGGCATTTTCCACCTGGTCATACTCGTCGCCGAAATAGACCGTGTGGAATTTCGCGCCAAAGCCCGGCGTCCAGCTCAATGTCACGCTGTCCGGGCCGACCGACTCCGCCCCGTCCGCGGGATTCGGGAAATAGGCTGTTCTGGGCGGAATCGAAAAGCTCCAGACCGGGCCTTTCCACGGGCTGTTCGGATCGGCGTCATTGACCTCATCAACGCGCCAGTAATACGTCGTGCCGGGCACAAGGCCTTCCGGATAAGGAAAGCCGGGGAAGCCGACAAGGAGATTCGTCACCATCTGATTGCCTATGAACGTATCCCCCGTTCCATCCTGGACCTCGTCGAAATTCTCACCTAAATACACGTCGTGCGAGACCGCGAAAGGGCCGGGCCTCCAGGTGAGGTTGGCCCAAGTGTCAGGATGGAGGCTTCCGTCGGCCGGCTTAGGGCCGTAGGCCGGGCCGCCCTCGCCTAACATAAACGCATAGCTGGGAAGCTCGTCGGGCGAGTAGCCGCCCTCCGTCGTAAAGACGATGTAGTCCCAGTACTGTTCGCTTCGACATGCAGTGCAGCCGGCGCCGAAGATGAAGCCGATCCACGTTTCGCCCGCCCCGACGTGCTCCTGGTTCATCACTTCTTCGTCATCCACGTAGATACGGATATTGGCTGAATTTCTCACCATCCTCAAGATGTGATATTCCGTCATATCGACGTCGTATGTGGTGTTGCCGCCATCCAGCAGAATATGATCGGGGAAGAGGTCCAACCATTTGGAATTGCTCCCGTCTTGCATCCCGACCAATACCTCGAAATTCGCCGACCCGGACTGTGAAAGCACCTTGACGCGTGCCTCGATAGTCGCTTCGTCCATCTGCGCGGGGTCCTCGACGTTGTACAGGAAGAAACAGTGATTCTGCCCGATGTCATTGATATGAAGCTCGCCCTGAGCGGTGACTTCGGCAAACTGGTTGTCCCCCACGAGCTGCCACGCTTTGTCGCCCAGCGAGGGATCATCGGGCAATATGTCTCCTGCGTAGATATATTCCCACGTCGGATCAGCGACAACAAGTGCAGGCACACAGAAAAGTACCACTACCATCAATGAGATTGTTCTTGCTATTTCTCGCATTTTCGATCCTCCTTACATATAGCCAACGGCTGGCAGGGAAATTGACTCTCGTGCAGAAAGTGTGCCAAAAAAGGCCAGACTATCTGGGATCTCCCGTATGGACTTCACTGAACCACTCCTGAAATCTGTGAATCTCATAATACCGCAGTCTCCGCCCAATGTCAACTGCAAATCGCCCACTTTTGCTGCAACGAAGGGCGGGACTGGCTCTCTTTGATGGTGTCTCTCCATCAAAGAGTGCCTGTCCCTCTTGGGGGAAAGGGAACAGTCAGCCTTCTAAACGGCAGAAGGCAGCCTTGGGACTGGCTCGTTTTGACGGTGTCGTCCCGTTAGAAGGTGCCTGTCCCTCTGCGGCGCGGGAACGGGACAGTCAGCCCGCCTTCGGCGGACAGACAGTCCCAAGGAAGCTGATCCCATCGGGGCCTTCAGGACCAGAACGAAGTCGCCGTCGCCGATCGCGTTGTTGGGGGGCGGTGCGAAGTCTCGAACGCCCTTGTTGTCAAAAGGAGAGCCTTCCACGGGCTTGGATTCTCCGCTCGCGGGGTCGAACCAAAGCGCGGTCATCGGGCCGGAGAGCTTCACGAGGTTGACGGTAATTCGTCTCACGCTCGGCAAATAGGCCACAGCCGCACTGCCGTCGTCCGCCAGGGCGGCGGTCACGTAGTCGGCTTGCTTCCACGTGCCGAATCCGGCGGTAACGAATTCATGTCGCACGTCGGGCACGAGCCGCCACCACGGGATGGTCTCCATCAGGCGCAGGATGTTCGGGGCCTGGCGCGTGGAGCGTGCCTGGAGCACGTCGCGCCAGTTCTTCTCCCACCGCCACAAGCGGGTCCCGGCGCAATAGCCGCACGCCCCGGACAGCACGGCCCACCAGGCATTGCGGCGGATGCGATACGGGTTCCAGAGATCGCCCTTCTTCGCATCCGGCAGCAACTCGATGGCGTTAGGCTCATCCTCGTAACCCGTCTCGCCTAAGATAACGGGACGGACGGGGTCTTTGCGTTGATACTCGGGCAGCACGTGGAGGTAAGATGCGCCATACGTGTACGCCATGTCGACGTCGAGCCACGCCTCGCGATGAAAGAACGCAGAGCTGGCGTACTCGTGGGCGTTGTGCGCCGTGTGCAAGTGATGCGGGGCCTCGGCGCGGATGGCTTCGGCAAGAACGCGGGCACACGTTGCGAGGTTCTCATCCGGGTTGCGGTCCCCACAGTGCATCCACATGAGATTTTTGAACCGGGCATAGCGTTTTCCGAGGAAATGGCCGTAGACCTTCGCACTGTCGGGCCGGACATAGTGCATCCAGAGTCCTTTCCCGGCCCCGTACCACAACTCGGACATGATGACAAAGAAGCCTCGCTTGGTGGCTTCCTCCATGACGGTATCCGCGTAGCGCCAATAGGCCTCCACGGGCCTGGTGATGTCCTTCTCCGGCTCAAACGCCACGTTGCCGTAGGCGTCGCGCGAAGGCATGGCGCTGTCATCGAGGATTTCGAGGAACAGCGTATTGAAACCTTTGGCCAGGCGATCGTCCAGAACGAAACGGACGTCGTCCAGCTTCAGCTTCTGGAGGAACCACGGGGTGTCCGCCAACAAGAAAAAGGGCTTGCCCCGGGAGTCCACGAGATACCGATGGTTCTCACTGACGCGCAACGGGAAGCCGGTGTGAAGGGAATTGCCAGCCCGCGCGAGGCGCTCTCCAGCGGATAGAAACCATGTGGCGGCCGCCCCGCCGGCCAGGATACCATGGCGCACGAGGAATTGGCGGCGCGTTAGAGTTGAGGTACGTCCCTGCCGGCTCATCTGAACCTCCTTTGATAACAACCAAGTGGATCCGTCGGCACGGGAATTAGCGAAGCGTGAAAACCGTGATCTCAGGTCTCGTGTTCAAGCGTGCTCTGCCCACCCGGCCAAGTCCCCGGTTCACGTAGAGTTTTGTGCCCTCCACCTCATACATACCCGCGTGAAAACGTCGGATGCGGCTTCTCCACGTGTGGCGTGACAAGGGTCTGGTTTTTCTGCCGTGCGTGTGCCCGCTCACCACGGCGTGGACCTCGAATTCGCCTAAGTGCTCAACGCCGCGCGGGTTATGTATCAGCGCGATGGTCGCCTGGTCGGCGGGCACGTCGGCAAACGCCTTCTCGGGCTCAAAGTCACCGATCCTCAAGTCGCCCAATCCCACGAACCAGAGAGGATGGCCGTTGATGTGCAAAACGGCGGATTCGTTCCGCAAGACGGTAACGCCCTGGGCTTGCATTCCTTCGACCAGCCGGCGAACCAGGCGTTCGCGCGTGCGAACGGGAAGACCGCCGATGCCATAATCGTGATTGCCCAGACAGGCGTACGTGCCCAAGCGGCTCTTCATGTCACCGAGCAGCCCGGCCACCGTCTGCCTGTAGACGCCGCGAAAATCGTAAGTCACGTAATCGCCCGTCAATACGACCAGATCGACGTCGAGACGATTGATCCGCTCGATGCACCGGCGCAGGTATTTGGTGCTCACGGTCGTGCCGTGATGGAGGTCGCTGATGTGCGCGATGCGGGTCCCGTGCAAGCGATTATGCGAACTCTCCAATGGCAGGTCGACTTCGACGACCTCGATCCACTCCGGTCCGACTCCTCGATCATCCACCGCCCATCCCGTGCAGAAACCCAAGGTTCCGAGAATGGCCCCCTTTAAATAGTGGCTCTGTTTATGCGGTTCTGTATCTGCGGGTAATTGTTCCATTATTTCCTGCATAGTACCCCAAAAACTGCCATCCACAAAATGATTTTCTTAATACGGCTCGTGCAAGGGGGATGTTCACAAAAAGGCTCATCAATCGTTATCAAGGCATCTAAGGCCTGCCCGAGGGTCCGGATAACCGCCCGGCTGCGAATTCCATCTCGTTTTACAGCAGAGGACTGAATAGCTTGGCTATATCGTCTGCTATGCGCTTCAGCGAACCGCGTTTTCGCCAATCCGATAACACCACTGGACGGCTGTTGTGAAGGTACTCCATCTGACGCTCGTAAAGATCCTGCGTCGCCTCCCGACCATAGAGCAGCAGGTTGATTTCGAAATTGAGTGTAAATGAGCGAATGTCGAAATTGCTCGAGCCCAGAAACGCAATCGAATCATCCACCGTAATCGTCTTGGCGTGTAGAAGCCCGTTGTCATACGTGAATATCCGCACCCCGGCTTCCAACAATTCATCGAAATACGCCCGGCCGGCCATGTCGATCAGTGGATGGTCCGTCTTGACCGGCAAAATCAGGTTGACCTCCACGTCCCTCTGGGCGGCCACCTGCATGGCCTGCAGGAAAGGCTCGTCCGGGACAAAATAAGGGGTCGTAATCACGACGCGCTTGTGCGCGGAGTACAGGACCGCGACGACGAGACGCTGGAAGCTCTCGACCGGATAGTTAGGGCCGCTGGGAAGAACCTGTGCGGACACGGCACCTGACGGTTCGGGCTTCGGGAAGACGTCCCGCTCACCAATGAGCTGATTCGTGCGGAAATTCCAGTCCTCCAGAAAGACGGTCTGAAGCTCCTGGACGATCGGCCCGTTGAGGCGAGCCGTTAGGTCATACCATATCAGATCCTTGTGCCCGTAGTTGTCGTCAACGATATTCTGGGAGCCCGTGTACCCGGTTGTGCCGTCAATCACGACCATCTTGCGGTGATTGCGAAGGTCGATCCGCGACACCCGGCGGCGGAGAAAGCCGACGGGCAAACCATCGTACACTTCGACCCCGGCACTCTTGAGATCGTGACTCAGGGATCGCAAGGCACTCCACGAACCAACGGCGTCGAGCAGCAGGCGGCACTGAACGCCGCGCTCGGCCGCTCGTTTCAAAGCGTCCGCTACACAGCGTCCGGTGTCGTCGTCACGAAAGATAAAGAACACCATGTGGACGTGTTTGGTCGCCCCGTCGATATCCGCTACAAGCCGCCGGATGACTTGATTGGTATCGGATATCAACGTCACCGAATTGCCGTCAAGAATCGGCATCGATCCAAAACGTTCGGCTAAGGTAATAGCCGTCTTGCACTGAAGCCCCAACTCAGGATGGATCACGTGAGGATGCCCGTCGAATTGCTTTTTCAAGTGCTCCAGTCGCTGGACAAGCCGCGTGTATTGCCGCGTGCGATACCAGGGCAGACGGTGCCTGCCGATCATGAGATACAATACGATTCCGACCCAGGGCTGAAAGAAGATGACCACCAGCCAGGCCAATGCGGCGGTGGGCCGACGTTTGTGGACCACAACAAAGAGAGCGGCTATGCGCACAATCCATTCAGCAATATATAGAACGGTTCCGAAGGACACCATTCGTGTATTCTATTCATTGGCATAAGAACAAACAAGAGCGCGTTGGGGTGAGGCTTGACTCAACAAAAGGGGCCTGTACTCGGTAAGCACAGGCCCCTGGTGCACGTCTTGGCTGTAAATGATCCCCGCATCTACGGCTGTGAGCGGTAGAGCGCGATATCATCAATATACAACGTTCCCGTACCGCCGGCACTGGGCTGGCCGGACTTGCTGCCTACGCCGATCGCTATGGTATTGACGTTGGTCAGGTTAATTCCTTTGTCGGCAAAAGTCTGCAACGGAATCACCCACCGCGTCCAGGTGCGCGCCTGAGTCGCGTTCGCATCGTCGTTGACCACGATGGCGGGGGCGCCGGTAGTATTGGCGATCGCCACATAAAGCGGATCGGCGGCGTTACTCGCATTGCCACGATACCAGAGCGACAACTCATCAACGCCCTCGGCGGTCCAGTCATGCGCATCTGTCAGCGTCAGGACGGCCTCCGAATTCGTTACGGGAGCGGTATTGTCGTAGGTTAACGGCATGGATTGTGAGCCGCTGTGGACGATGGTTTGCTCGGCGTATGGGGGTAGCAGATTACCGACCTGCGAGCCATTATCCGCAACGCCGTATCCATCGACCCACGCCTGCCAAATGGCCTGGCCCGCCAAATCGTCGTCCGTGTAGCTCTCGAAGTTGTCGACCACAACAAAGTCGGCGGTCGTGAACGTCCAGATCGGGCCTTCGATCGAGCCTGCATTGGAGACCGCGTCCACACGCCAGTAGTATGTCGTCGCCCAGGCGAGCGTGCCCGGATCGATGCTCTCCGAACCCAGCGCTGCGCTGCCCTGATACTCCGGTGAAGAAGCATCGGCGCTGCGGACGGCGTCCTTGTCCAGCCCGAGGTAGACCTGATGGGAAGTCGCGTTGGTCGCCGCCGTCCAGGTCAGCATCGTCGTCATCGACACGCCCGTGGCGCCGTCGGCCGGATTGGGATTGCTCACCGCGCCCGGCGTCGTGAAGGTCCACACGTCACCCGTGTAGGTGGCGACACCGTCGAATTCATCGACCCGCCAGTAATACACTTTTTCGCCTTGGAGCGTACCCGGCTTGTAGCTTGCCGAGGCTACCAACTGTCCGCCGGTAGCGGTGCTCACCTGAGCGTAGTTGTCGCCGAAGTACACGGTGTGCAATTTAGCGCCGTGGCCGGGCGTCCAGGTCAGTGTCACGTTGTCCGGACCAATACCCTCAGCGTTGTCGGCGGGACTCGGATCATAGGCTTTCTTCGGCGGAACCATAAAGCTCCAGACGTCGCCCGTCCAGGGGCTATTCGGATCCGCTTCGTTGACTTCATCGACTCTCCAGTAGTAGGTCGTCCCCGGCGTCAGACCGTCCGGATAAGCGAATCCGGGGAATCCGGCGGTGAAGAACGTCGTCGTCTGATTGCCGCGGAACGTATCGCCCGTACCGGCTGTAACGTCGTCCAGGTTGTCACCAAAGTAAACGTCATGCGAGGCCGCAAGGTCACCCGGCGTCCAACTCATAGTGACCCACGTGTCCGTGATGAGGGCGCCGTCGGCCGGATCGGGACCGGAGGCCTTCACGCGAGCGCCGCCTGTCAAATAGCGCACCGCGTTTAGAAACAGTATCTCGCCGTCCGGCGTCAGATTGTAGACGCCTCTGCCGGTCGTGGGCGCTGCCTCTTGCGTGCCTGCGCAGAACATCATTCGCGGTCCTCCGGCGAACTGGCCGGCGCCGGGGTAGAATTCCACGCCCGGTTGCCACTCGGCAATCCAGCTTGTATCTACCTCGCCAGCAACCTGGGCGAGCAGCGTGCCGTTGCCCATATCGCTGATGCCCACGAATGTGGTCGGCCCTACGTCCCCGTCCAGCAATTGCGCCCCGTCAGGTACGCCGGCGAAGATGGGATGGCTCGGCTCGACGATGTCAATCGAGGAGTCGGACAGATTCGGCAGTGTCGTGGTATCCACCCACATCCAGCGGCTGTTCCTGATGATATGCATCGCCTGGAGCATCAGCGGTGTGGTGATGGAGTTCCATTGCGTGACCTCAGCGGCATCGGTGGCGTAGTCGCCGCTGTTGCTATTCCGGCTGACAATAATCAGGTCGGCGGCGTTCATCGCGGCGATCTTGGTATCGTCGAGCGTACGGGCCTCCTGGTTTCGAAAGCTGGTGTCAACGGTGTACCCGTTGGCCTCGAGCACGTCGATCCACCCCTGGTCGTCGGGCTGGCCGTCGGCGTTGTCATCGTAGGCGTCCGAGACCCAGATAATCGTGGTCGCGTTGACGTTCACCGCCAGACAAAGAACCAGCGCCAGAATCAAAAAAGACAATCTCTTCAACATGACAATTCTCCAAAAAAACGTGAACCCAAAAACATAGTAGCAACTCGTGTGTTTTTCTTTTGCATCTTTACTTATATGTCAGGACCGAACTGTGACACGAAGGATCGCCGGACAGGCGTGCCCGGAATTGGGATGCTTTTGTGGGGTGTCGCCACCCACCTCCTTTCTCCAAATGTCAGACGCATACCACCTTTGCCAAGATGAGCGGCTGCAAACAACGATAGCTACTCTACTTGTTCTACCCCCAGAGCGGAACAAGCCGTACAAACATCATCAACTAATATTTATACCAGATTGGGTAGCTCCGCGTCAAGAAAAATCCGGGTCGCCCGCCAGGCAACGAATCCCTATTTCTCTGTTGGGTTTGGAATAAGCAGACATCGTCCCTGATGATAGTAGAAGGGGCCTATGCCGAAACCCTCAGCATAGACCCCGTTTGTGGTGTGCCCGTACGGGCATGTCAAAATAACGTCTTATCCGCCAGAGGCGGATCACTACGAGCCTAAGACTACGGCCGGTACAATGCGATATCATCAATATATATCGTTCCTGTACCGCCTTCTGTCGTCATCGTTCCTTTGGTGCCCAGTCCAATCGCGATCTTATTGACGGTTGTCAGGCCAATTCCCTGGTCGGCCAGGCTCGACAGCGGAATGACCCAATGCGTCCAGCCGCCTTTCAGCGCGGCTTCCGGGTCCTCATGGACCAGCGTCACGGACGTGCCGGCGTTGTCGGAAACCCGCAGATACAGCGGTTCGGCGGCATTCGTCGGGCTGCCATAAAACCACAGCGACAGTTCCTCAACGCCCTCTTCCGTCCAGTCGCGCGGATAGCTCAACGTCAGTTCGGCTTCCGAGTATGCAGCCGCACCGGGGGCATTGTCGTAGAGCAGCGGCATCGACTGGGTCCCACCATGAACGACCGTCTGCTCGGTATACGGCGGGCTTAGATAGCCGGCCTGAGAGCCATTCTCATCCACGCCGAATCCGTCGATCCAGCTTTGCCAGATGGCCTCGCCCGCCGCATCGTCGTCGGTGTAGCTCTCGAAGTCGTCCACCGCGATGAAATCAGCGGTCATGAAACTCCAGAGCGGGCCTTTCGACGTGTTGCCCTGCGCATCGACCTCGTCCACGCGCCAGTAGTACGCCGTGAGCCAGGTGAGCTTGCCGGGATCGTAGCTTTCCGAACCCAGAGCCACGCTGCCCTTATACTCGGGTGAGCCGGCGTCCGCCATGCGCACGGCTTCCTTGTCCAGCCCGAAGTACACCTTGTGCGAGGCGGCGCTGGTCGCAGGCGTCCAGCTTAGTACCGTTCCCGTCATCGCCACACCGGTGGCTCCGTAGGCGGGCTTGGCCCCGCCGATCGCGCCCGGCGTCGTGAAAAACCAAACGTCGCCTTTGTACGTCTGAACAGCGTCGAATTCATCGACGCGCCAGTAGTAGACCTTCCCCTGTTCGAGCGGGCCGGGTTTGTAGGTCGCCGGACCCTGCACCATGTTTCCGGTGGCATCGTTCACCGTATCGTAATCGTTGCCCAAGTATACCGTATGGAGCTTGGCACCGTACCCGGGCGTCCAGCGGAGCGTCACATTCGTCTCATCGACGAACTCGGCTCCGTCGGCCGGGCTGGGATCGTACGCCGTCCTGGGGGGAATCGAGAAGCTCCAGACGTCGCCTTTGTGAATCGTCGTCCCATCGGCCTCGACCTCGTCGACCCTCCAGTAGTACGTTGTGCCGGGCACAAGACCCTCAGGGTACGCAAAGCCAGGGAAGCCCGCCATATATTCCGTCGCGACCTGGTTGCCCTGAAACGCTTCACTCGTGTTGTCGGCGTCCATGACCGCATCATAATCGGTCCCCATGTACATGTCGTGAGAAGCAGCCGTCTCTCCCGCTGTCCAGCTCATGAGCACCCATGTGTCGTGGACCAGAGCACCGTCCTTCGGAGTTGGACCGTAGGCCTTCAGAAGCTGCACACCCATAATATCCACAAACATGATCTTGGAGTTGGACGCGCCCGGCCCCGGCTGGATCGTCAGGCGGCCGTCCGAAACGGTGACGATGACTTCCCACTCGTCAAAATCGAAGCCGTTCCCGACCTGGCCGTCCGGGTCCACCACGACCACGCCTTCAACGTCGAAGTTGTTCGTCTGGTCGGTATTGTCCGGATCGCCACCCACCAAAAACAGCTTGTAATTGCCGTTCGGTATTTCGATTTCCCATATCGCCGCGGCGCCTTTTTGCAGGTGTATGAGTGTATCGTAGCGCTCATCCGTCGCATTGGCGCTGCCGCGGTTACGGGCGTCAGCCTGGATATCCCGGTTCCAGCCGTAGGACCAGCCATTGCCACGATCACCAAATACCTCGCCATAGTCGGGCAGGTAGCCCGGAGGGATGTCTCCTCCCGCCAGCATGAAATTGACTTTTAAGTCTAAGCCATTGGCAACACTTGCTACCAGGCCCAACACAAGGACGAACGTCAGGAAATAAGAAATTCTGCTGCACATACTGATCCTCCTTTAGATTGAGAGAAGAAACCGCAAAAAACGCCACACACTTCACCCTTCTTTATATACAATTACAGGGTTCCGAGTCAAGAAGAAATCTTCTCGCGGCTGCAAAAGAGCAGGCTATATGGACGGCCCTACAAGAGCGTGCTGGGGTAACTGCGGTGTCGAGCCTGACGCCGAACTGCTCGGTCTGTTGGGAGAAATCACGCCGGACAAGCGATGGCTGACGGCCTCGCTGGACAAGACCACCCGGCTGCAATTGGAAGCCCCTCCTGATTTTTGGCTGACGTTTAGGTGATAGACTGTCAACTTCCTCATGACAGATTGATTTCCCGACCATTCAAGAAGGACGGCAGCCTCGAAGCCCTCGGCTTTTTCGGGACTGTCTGTCCGCCGAAGGCGGGCTGACTGTCCCTCTCAAGGGGACAGGCACCTTTTGATGGAAAGACGCCCTCAAAAGGAGCCAGTCCCTTGCGAAGCAACTCAGCGGATAGATCGTTTCTATCGGGGATCCGGTAGTACCGCTTCCAGTTCAGCTAATTCGGCGGGCGTGACGTCCTTTGTGCTCAGGTCGCCGAAGACCACACGGTAAGTGTTATCATTAACCTTCCAGCGGAATAACACGGCCTCGGGTGAGTTAATGGATACTCGGTCGCCATAGTAGGCCGGATCTTTGCCTTCTTTTTCCAGGGTGGTGTACATCATGCCGACTCTATCGACCTTCATAAGTCGGGCGATCAGCTCTTTACTCGGTTTGGCCGAGCCGCGCGGGAATTTCTTTTGAAACGCCGGGGCGATGGCATTGGCGACAGTCATCGTTTTCAGGCTGGCGGGGTATTGGCCATCGGCCAACTCGACGAACAACCTTAAAACCTCGATGATTTCCTCGCCTTCCTTGCCCGCCTCCCACTGTTCCTGAGCTACGAGTTCATAGTCCTCCGGAATCACAGGTTTAAGCATGGCCGGTTCGATCTCGATATCCCACTGAAAATGGTCATAGACAACATCCATTGAAGTTTTGCCGTCTTTGGACGATCCGGTAGCGTTGATGCGTACAGGAAGTTCGTTCTTTTCATCGACCCAAAGCTGGACGGTCGTCTCGTCGTATAATCCGCCGCTGAGAAAAGACCCCATCTTCGCACCCAGCTTAGGATCGGACACTTCGATTCCACGGGCCGCGATGCCGTCGATGGTTTTGCGTCCCAGTTCCGTGTATTTGTTCTCGAGCATCGCCTTGAGCACGGTGACCGGATCGCCGTTTTCCTCTCCCATTCTTTTCATTTGTTCATCGCCGATGGTGACCTTGAAGTATTTCTTCCCGTGCGGGATGATCGTGAACATGACACGATCTTTGAACAGGATGTACGTATGCGATTTTCTTGACCCGACCGGCGATTGCAGCAACGAGTCGATCCGGACGGCGTTTTGTTCGTAAGAGAGTGCGACGTCCTGTGTCGAGTGAGTCACATCTCCTTCCGGTATCCCCGGCAGGCCTTTAATGTCCGCAGTGACCTTGTACGTTACGGTCTTGATAGATTCGAGGCGTTTGGCCACGTTGGCCCAAACGATGCCGGACGTTTGGTTGAAGAAATTCAGAGCCAGAATCGCGGCAAGCACGACCGCCGCCGCGGCGGCCGGTTTTGTTATTTTGCTTTTCATGATAGTTCTCCATATTCCGGCAGTGTCAACTGTCGGTTGGAGCCGATGCCTGGGGAAGGCGTTCAGGAGCTGCTGTCTCAACTCGTCGCGATGCGTCGGATTCGGAGCATCGAAAGGAATATCCTTCACGAATTCTTGAATGTATTTTTCATTGTCGTTCATCATTTCGACCCTCCGCTCTTCATCGCGGCATTGAGCTTCTTCCGCAGTATTGCAGTGGCCCGCGAGAGCCAACTGCGCACGGTAGAGGGTTTCTTTCCCAGACAAGCGGCGATTTCGGTTAGCTTCATGTTCTCGAAAAAACGCAACGTGATGACAGTCTGGTACTTTGGCTTCAGTCCCAACATGGTCTTTTTCAAGAGAGCTTTTCTCTCGAGCAATCCGTCGTCGATAGCGAAGACCGACTCGGCCCGCGCGGTTATCCCGGCGCCGTGAACAAGCTCGGTTCTTCTTCTAACATCGCGCAGATAGTCATTGACGGCATTGGTGGCGATGCGAAGCAGCCAACTGCGAAAATCCATCGTTCCGCCGTCGAAGGAGCTTAGGTGGTGCATCACCTTGAAAAAAACAGTCGAGGTCACATCTTCAGCGGCGTGGCCGTCGAACAGTCGACGTGCACAGTAGCGAAATACGCCGTCGTAATGCGCCAGATAAAGTTGAGCGAACGCTTCCGGATCGCGGCATGCCTTTTGTATAAGATCCGTATTGTCGTCCTCACGCACTCTCAAGGGCCTTTGCCTCCGTATCCACGTATTGTTGGCTTCGACTGTCATCGCAATTATAAACGGGCCGGCAGGGCAAAACGCTGCAAAAAATCGCGGATCATTCGAAGGATGGCCCGTGTCAGCACCTTGTTTTTGCAGGTGTAGACAGCTATGATGCTTGATTTGATGCTGAGTGATAATCTCTTCGTTTCGGGTTCGAAAAAGATGCGAACCAGTTGCCTGAAGACTTTGTGAATCCTTTGAAATGGAGATGGATATGAAATCATACGAAAATCTCATGGCGCGCCGGTCTTTTCTGGCGGGTACGGTGACGGCTGCGGCGATGACCTCGGTCCGAGGCAGTTTCGCGAATGACAGACCTGCAAAAGGAGACGTGGACTTGCGGGAGAAGTTTTTCGGCTGCATTGCCGGTTGTCATATTGGCTCGGCGATGGGCGCCCCCGTTGAAGGATGGCCCTGGGAGAGAATCGAACGCGAACACGGCACGCTCGACAAACTCCTGCCCTACCACCACTACGGCAACAGCAACAAGTGGATGCGGGAGCCGGGCACGACCGAGGACGGCATCGAGCGCCAGAAGCTCATGATCACCGCCATCATCGAAAAGCAGGACCGGATCAATCCGGAAGACCTCCGCCGGACCTGGGTCGACCACATGAATCCCAACGCGGCGGGTCTGGTCTCCGAGCCTTTCGAGGGAGCTTTGCTGGCGATGGCCAAGACGCATATCCCCGCCACGGATATCGGCAAGTATTGTGACTATTCCGGCCTCGTTTCCCTTTCCCGCTCGTGTCATCCCATCGGTCTGATCAATGCGGGCGATATCCCAGGGGCGATAGATGATATTCGCCGGATCGGCCAGCTCTACAACACCGCCAACAGCCGGGGCATCCTCTGGGCGGAGGTCACCATCGTCGCCATCGCCGCCGCCACGAAGCCCAACGCGACTGTCGATTCCGTTCTTGGAGCCATCTTCGACAACTGTGACAAGGTCGATACGCGCTTCACTATAAAGGCGGGTATTCGCTCGGAGATTGACAGATCGCTGAAGCTGACGGCCTCGTGCAGCGACTTTCGCGATATGCGAAGGAAGTTCGATTCTCTCTACAGCGGTGCGGGCATTCCTTACGCCCACAGCTACGCCAACGAGATCGTCACGAAAGCGGTCTGCGTCTTCAAGATGACCCAGGGCAACACGTGGGAGGCGATGAAGGCGAGTGTCAACATGGGGCGGGACACCGATTGCCTGACCGCCGTGGCCGCGGGCATTTCCGGCGCGCTGTCGGGCGCCGGCTCGATTCCGGACGAGTTGATCAAACAGGTGGATTACGCGACGTCCGTCAATCCGCACACGAACTCCCAGCGGACGCTCAGAGAAACCTCGGACGGTTTGTACAACGCTTTCAAAGCCAGGCTCGCAAGAATGAAGGCGTACACTGAACAGATGGCAACGGCTTAACAAACGTCCGCTACGCGGTCTTGGCGGTGATTCTATTGGTCAGGACGAAAGCGACAAGATTGCAGAAGACGCCGACAACCAGGCCGTCCACACCGGCGGGCGCCTTCAACACGTAGTTCCAGATTAGTGACCCGGCCGCACCGGCTAACGTGCCGGCCAGGAAACCGGCTTTCGTAACCCGCGCTCCCAACAAGACCGCCGCCAATGGAACCACGATGATCGGAGCCCAGAAATTGTATACGTAGA
This sequence comes from uncultured Pirellulales bacterium, assembly GCA_964475805.1. Lineage (GTDB taxonomy): Bacteria > Planctomycetota > Phycisphaerae > Sedimentisphaerales > Anaerobacaceae > JAFGTG01. Next base: position 16,372 of record CAYZAH010000011.1, read on the forward strand.
TGAGGATGTCCAGGACGCTCGGCTTCATAATCGCAAAAACGACGGCGATAATCCCCACAAGACCGTTTGTGAATTTGGCGATAAACAGCCCCTGCGAGTCGGTTAGCGGGTTCCTTCGTAAGGGTTTTACGACGTCGTTAATGCAGCACGTGGCGGCTCCGTTGAGAAACGAGTCGGCCGAGGACATCACAATCGAGATGACCCCTGCGATCACGACGCCTCGCACCCCAATGGGCAAGACGTTGTGAACGACATAAGGCATCGCCAGGTTGGCATCCAGGTCGGGTTTCATGGTCAGGGCCACCAGGCCGATCCCGCCGGTAACAACGAAGAAGGGGATCGAAAAGACACCGCTCAACAACGTGCCTCGAGCGGTATGCTCGGCGTCCTTAGTCATGAACAATCGCTGTACATAGGGTGGCACAAGCGTTTCACCGAGCACAAACGTCAGGAACAGCGAGACGAAGGCGCCGATCGTCGTCCCTTCGGCGGGAATTGAGAAGTGTCCCGCCGGAGTGGCGGCTTTGATAGCTGAAATACCGCCCACTTTCACGAGGCCAAAAATAAGGGCCGCCGGAAGGCCGATAGCCAGCACACAAAACTGGATGACGTCCGTCAGAACGACCGCTCTCATGCCGCCGACCGTCGAGTAGCTGATAACGATTCCACAGCCGATCAAGATGCCCCAAATCGGCTTCATGCCGAGAAACTCATTGAAGATAATGCCCATCGCCCCCACCTGGGCGCCGACGATTCCCGCACAGAGAAAGACCGAGAAGAAGCCGGAAACGATTCTTCCTGCCTTGCCGTACCCGTGGTCCATGAGATCGCCAACGGAGATCACACCGGGAAAGTTGCCGGTCCGGGGCGCAATGAACTTGGCAACAAGAATCTCTTTCAGGCTAAATCCCCATAGGGCGACAATATTGGCAATTCCGAAGATGAAGACCTTCTCGGCGTTACCGATGGAGAACCCGCCGCCGATGAACGACGCCGACAGCGTGGCGAAGAGCACCAGCGAGCCGTACGAGCGGTGGGAGACGGAAAAGTCCGCCAGCGTCTTCATGCCCTTGCCGCTCCACAACCCCACCAAGAGAATCAAGAGCAGGTAGCCGGTGATAATTACATAATCGACAGTCATCTTGCCTCCATGCTCGTAGGGGCAACCCCGCGTGGTTGCCCTCGGCCTGTGCTGAAGGCAGGCACATGGGCCTGCCCCCTACCGGAAGAATGCAATCGGCGGAATCTCAGCCATTGTCCTAAGTCCTGGGTTTGCCTGGAGAATCGACCGGGCGGTGTTGAGGGTGATTGCGCACGTGGCGACGTCACCGTTGACGCCGCCTGCGATCCTGGACCGAATCGCAGGTTCTCCGTCGATGTCTATCTCGTCGTACGATTCCGGCTCACCGACCGCCGCCCTGAAGTTCAGCGTAATGACCTCGCGATCCCCCACAAAGCCTCTGCCCACCTGCTGCACTCCGCAAGCCATGCCCTTCGAGATCGGCTTGTAGCCCGTATCGATTGGCCCGTCGGCAATGACCGGTTCGAGGCTTTCGGTCTTTCGGTCGAGCTTCCAGCCGAGCCGCGCGGCGATGAAATCAACCGATTCGGGCAGTCCGACGTGCCGGAGCGTGCCGGCTTTTCTTTTGGCCTCGAACTCATCGAGCGTCAGACCCGCCCCGATCTTCTGCTGGAACGGAACGCGACGCACCGATGCATCCTGGACCCGCCAGACTTCCACCTTCGAGACATTCTGGCACAGGCCCGTCAGGAACGTCGGCAGCAAATCCATCAGGTAGCCCGGATTGACACCCGTGCCGACGCACGCGACGCCGTTCCGCCGGCACACCTCGTCGATGCGCCCCGCCACTTCGGGATTGGTTTTCCAGGGAAAGAAAAGCTCTTCGCAGGTCGAGACGATATTGAGCTTCGCCTCTGCAAGCTCGGCCACCTGGCTTTCGAGGGCAACGAGGCTGCTGACCGTCGTGAGCAACGCGACGTCGGCGGTCCGACCCTCGATGGCTTCCTTCAGATTGTCGCGGACGACGATCCCAAGCGGATCGAGCCCACACAATGAGCCGAGGTCCTGACCGGCCTTCTCGGGATCGGGATCAACGGCCTCGACAATCTGGAAGC
>CAYZAH010000012.1:0-1077 GCA_964475805.1 uncultured Pirellulales bacterium
TTAAGGCATCTCCTTAATGTATTACAGCATAACCCTTATTGGTCGCGCAAGATGCATCTCGTACCCTTCAACATAGTCTTTCTCTGTTACGTACCTGTGTCGAAGACGGGAGACAACATCGACAACAACCGAGTGATTGACTTTGAGGATTTGGGCTATTAGCGGGCGAATGGCTCCAATGCATGCTGTGAGATCAGGCTGAGTACCTACAAGCCTTCACGGATGAAGGGTGTGGATTAAGGAGAATCAAATGGGTGCGTTTTCCCGCCTGCTCCTTTCGATCTCGTCGTAGATTGAAACACGGCAATTGCAATGCCCATTCGCCTGCTCTTTTCATCGGTTGATCTGCTCAGCCAACGCCCTTGCTTGCCTGTTGCAAAGCCATGTCCAGGAAATGTTCCCGGTTTGACGCTTCTCAAGCCGTTCAAACATCATACCACAACCTCTTACGGATCATAAACTTGGCACAATTGAGATGAACACTGTTGCGACCGGTCCGAGTCTTTCTATCGGGACACGATCAGCAGGCAAGACCTATGGTGCTTGACTAAGGAATTCCCTTATGGTCCACCCGGCGGAAGGGACAATATGTTGCCGAGATGGTCAAACACTAATGGGGGTACGCATGATGTCAGCAAAGACTGTGGATAATCCAAAGGGTGACAATGCGACTACGCTGGTTCTGCTTCTCTTTTCGGCGGTGGATATGGAGGAGCACGTCAGAGAGACATTCAGAAGCCTTGCCGACGCTCAACAACGACACGCTGAAATTGTTGAGGAGATCATCGAACTGGTCAATAATCAATCGTCCTGGAGCACTCATCAACCGGTCAGAAGCTCGAATTCCTCGCTGCTGAGCGATTGACGGAGCTTTTGAAGGGCGATCAGCTCGATCTGGCGGACTCTCTCCTTGGTCAAACCAAGGTCTTCGCCAACCTGCTTGAGCGTCTTGGTCTCCTTCCTGATCGGGGAGCCTACGAGGCCGAAACGGTTCAGAATGACGTACCGCTCGCGCTCGGCAAGATTGTCTTCGATGACCTGGGTAAGGCTTCGGTGGGCGCGTTCCATGGCCGCGAA
>CAYZAH010000012.1:1177-18193 GCA_964475805.1 uncultured Pirellulales bacterium
GCTGACGACCAGCCGCAAATTGGCTTCGATGAGCGTTCGCTGAATGTGCTCAGCCTGAGCCAAGTAGCCTTCTATTCGACTAAGCCTTGTACCCGATGCGGCGGTGGGCTTGATGCCGGTGCGGTGCCGGCAGGCCAGGAATTTGAGGTAGTTGTATCGACGGAACAGATCGAGCTCCTGCTCTCTGTTGAGCACGGGCGTATCCTGAAGGGTATGGAGATACTCTGATATAGAACCGCCGGCTAACTTGAGCGGCTCAAGATTCTCGTGAGCGTCAGGCTCTGCCTCTCCGGCTGGTTCCGCTGGAATCCCATCTTCGGCATCCTCGCCGAAAAAATCCTCACTGGGAATGAATTCGATCTTCTTGGCTAACAGTGCTTTGGCTCTTCGTTGGTTGATGATGCGATATATCGAGCTTCGGTTGCGCTCGAAGCGATCTATCAACTCTTTGATACCGCAGCCCTGTTTGTACAGCCTGTAAATCTCAGCGGCCTGGGCTGGCTCGATGACGCCGGTGGATTTCTTGAACGCGGCCCTACCAGGGTTAGTCTGCTCGTAGTCGAGCAGAATGTACCGGATGGTCTCATGGCTTTTGCCCATCTTGGCGCTGATTTTGCTGATGATCTGGTGGCGGGACAGGGTTGTGCCCGCGGTGAGTCTGGCCGCCTCGTTGATGATCCGCTGCTTTTGCCTGACCGTCAGTCGCTCAAAGCTCTTCGCCTGACTGACAAGGTCCGGATTCGCACCGAAAAACTCGTCCACCGTTGACTGCAGGAATCCGAGGCGCTTAATGCCGTCGTCAAAGACATATTTTCGCGCGATGAGCCCTCGTTTCCGCCAGCGATAGAGCGTCTTGGTCGAGACTCCCACTGCCTCCGCAAGCCCTTCGATGGTATAGATCTTCTCGTCTATTTCGGCGACGGGCTGAGCAAGCCGGCCGCTCAATTTGGTGATGAAGACCCGCAGATCCTCCAGCAGCTCATCGCCTTTGATCAGCGGAATGTCAATCTCGCTTTTGAGGTGAAAACCCGTGATCCGAAAGCACACGAACTCGAACGGGTATTCCTTGTCCTTGTCGATAATCGCGAATAGCTGCTCGGCGGCATCGAGCTGTTTTCGCCGTTTCTTCTCCGGCGTGAACCGAAGCTGCATCAATAGTTGCGCCAGATTCTGACACTGTATCTTCCGCATAGCCAGCTATGTATTATACCAGAATAGCGCGTAAAAAAACAGCCGCCGAAGCGGCTGCTTTTGTATTTCGTTGTGGTCCGATCCCATCAACCGCGAGAATACGCGTCTTTTCGCCGGGCCGCAAGTTTCCGTCGGACCCCATCGCAAACCGTTGGTCAGGCAACGAGACTCTTGGCAATGTCCACGGCCGAAGCGGCATCGGGAGCGTAGCCATCGGCACCGATCTTGCTCGCGTAGTCTTGCGTGACCGGCGCACCGCCGATCATCACCTTGACCGGGACGCCCGCGTCTTTGAGGGCCTTGATGGTCTTTTCCATGCCGGGCATCGTTGTCGTCAGAAGCGCACTCATGCCGATCAACTGGGCCTTCGACGTTTTGACCTGCTCGACGAACTTCTCGGGCTTCACGTCGACCCCGAGATCGATCACGTCGAAGCCGGCTCCCTTGAGCATCATGGCGACCAGGTTCTTTCCGATATCGTGCAGATCACCCTGCACGGTGCCGATCAGCAGTCGGCCGACCGGTTCGACACCGGCCTTGATGAGCTCCGGTTCGAGAATCTGCATCGCCATCTTCATGGCCCGTGCGGCGATGAGCACCTCCGGAATGTAAACCTCGTTCTTCTTGAAGCGGGCGCCAACGACGTCCATCCCTGCGATAAGCCCTTCATCGAGGACCTTCTTCGGCGTCACGCCCTCGTCGAGGGCCGCCTTTGTGATCTCGACCGCAGTGTTTTGGTCACCCTTTATGACCGCTTCAGACAAAGCCTTCAAATCTGCCATTGCCAATCACCTCGAAAATGTTCTGCTGATGTTTTCTTCTTCCCGACAACCGACCCGCTGCGCCGAATGCACGGCGCCGCGAAAGTCCGTATTTAACAAGAAGCGCACGTTTGAGACAAGCACTAAATTGGCTTTTTTTGGCAGATGGCAGGTGACGGGCGGAGTTGTGATTTCGCTACCGCCCCCTTCCCTCACCGTCGCGAATCAGCGAGAATGCGACCATCTCGAATCATAGATGGCACTAACGCTGTTAGGCTCATCGGACGGGATATATTCAAGCGCCGCCGCGACGTTCAACAGGCCCCAGCCATAAGACTCGTCCCAGCCCGGCTCACCGAGGTCTTTGGCCGTCATTTCGAGGGCCTCTCTGACCTGGTTGGGATCGGTCAGGCCGTTTGAAATGACAAGAGCAGCAGCCCCGGCCACGTGCGGCGAGGCCATCGATGTGCCCTGGAAGAACCAGTAGGCAAAATCGTCCAGATCATCGTCGAAAGTCTGCTGGAGCACCCCGTCAGGATACCCGTCGCCGTTTTGATCGACAGACGTGTCTCCGCCGGGAGCGACGATATCCACATAGGCGCCGGTGCTGGAATAGAATGCTCTTGTCTCATCGTATCGCGTTGCTCCGACGGCGATGCAATAATCGTTGTAGGCCGCCGGATACTCGACAGGATTGCCGTTTTGAAAGTCGTTTCCAGCGGCGCAGACTATGGTTACGCCATGTTCAAATGCGTAGGCGACAGCGTCTCGCAGTGCCCTTGAGTTTCCCGAGCTGCCGAAACTCATGTTGATCACCGTGGCCCCATTGTCCGCTGCGAAATAAAGTCCGTTGGCGATATCGAAGATGTTCCCGCTTCCATCTGCATCCAGCACCTTCACAGGCATGATCGAGCACCCGAACGCTACGCCTGCTACGCCCAAGTCGTTGTTGGTACTCTGGGCGATTGTGCCGGTGACGTGCGTGCCATGGCCTTCGTCGTCATTGGGATGCTCGTCGTCGTTGACAAAATCATAACCGGGAACAAACAGAGTCTCGGCCAGATCAGAGGCCTTCGCGTATATTCCGTAATCCTCGTAAGCGACGCCGGTGTCCAGGACGGCCACAATGACATTGGGATCCCCGGTTTGGATAGCCCACGCGGCTTCCATGTTGATGCTATTGTGGTTCGGATCGTCCATGTTCCACTGGTAGGAAAAATAGGTGTCATCTGGGATGAAGCTCGCAGTGGCATGGTAGTTCAATTCGGCGTATTCGACCGATTCATGCTGGCCGAGTATCTCGACCATCTCGTCCGGCGTTCGCTCGTTCGGGATTTCCAGCAGATACAAATCCCCGGGAGGGCAAATATTCTTCACGGTGCAGCTATGTTCCTGGGCTACGCCATACCTCTGGTCTTCAGTTACTTCACCATGAAACTTGACGATGATTTCGCCCTCTCGGCACGAGGGCAAGTCGAAGTCTAACGTTCGGAGGGCGTCATTGACTCTCAGCTCATTCGCATCGGTATCCTCTTCGCCCTGAAAATCATACGCATCCGTCGCTCGCACGTAAGTTCCTGCCGCAAATAGAACTATGGCAACAAGCAATGAAACTTGAGGTGATTTCATAAGAAACTCCTTTCCCCACAGATATTTATGTTCTCAGTTTCGACGCGAGTACACATTACTAATATCACTGCCGTTCGGTTGTTCACGAGAATCATCCACTCGTTATCGGAAGCAGTCGCAACGATACATTCAAACCAGATTCGAGAAAGCGCCGGCTTTTTCACATTTCATCTGCTGACAGGGTTAAGCACGTCAACTGTAATGACGATAGTGAAAAAGGCCCACTTGGGCAATAGGCCAAAGAAACGTCCTATATTACGGGCAATGAAGAAAGGCAATGATGGTTGTTCCATCGAGACAGGCCAAAGTTGTTGCAGTGCTACTGGTATCCATGGCATTCGGGGCTATTTTCCTGCGCTCGTTAGGCTACCATCCTCCCTCGGCCGGGGCTTTCTGTCTTTCGAATTACCATCGTCTCATGCCCGTCAAAGCCATCATTCTCTGCCGGACCACCCAGTCCGCTGGACGTTGGCAACGGATTCATATCTACCGAACTCCCGAAGGTACTGAGAAACGAACGCCAAGCGGCTCCAATAGGGAAATCGAAAGACACCGCTCGCTCAGCGCTCTAACCAGCAGGATAGAGGCCCCGTGCCACTTCATCGTCTGCAATGGGCGCATCGGCGGCGATGGCCAGATAGTGGCCACTGAGGAATGGACGCGACAAGAACCGGCGAATCATCTGCCATGTCAAGACGAAGGGACCGTTTTCATTTGTGTCGTAACGGACGGTCCGAGCGGTCGCCCGACCAACTATCAGATGAAAAGGACCGAGGCCCTCGTCGTGGAACTGTGCAGACGGCTCGGCATCCACTCGAAATCCGTTCACTACCCCGATGACTGGTAGTGGAAGCAGGCTTTGGGATCCGTCTATCTCGGCGGTGAGAGCTCAAAACATCGGGAATTGGTGACACAGGTCTGTAATCTGCTTCCGGATATCATCCTTGAGAGAATCCTCCATCTCGTACTCCCTCTCGGAGATTATCTTCACCTGTCTCAAAGCGGTGTCGATCAACCCGGCGGTAACGTCCATCTGTTCGGGTCCCATCCCGTTTCTCGTGACAATAGGTGTGCCTAATCTGAGGCCGCTGGTGACGGCGGCGGTTCTGGTGTCATAGGGAAGCCTGTTCTTATTGACGACGATGCCACAGTCTTCGAGACACTCCTGGGCGATGGCGCCCGTCATGCCCTCTCGCAAATTGGCGATGTTAATCATGACCATGTGGTTGTCGGTGCCGCCCGTCAGCACGTCGTATCCGAGGCCGAGCACGTTGTCTGCAAGCCTTTTAGCGTTCTCAATGATCTTGAATTGCCGGCTTCGATATTCGTCGGAGAGTGTCTCTTTGAAGAAGACGGCCTTGGCCGCTACATTGTTCAGGTAGGGTGTTCCTTGCACGCCCGGAAACGTCGTCTTCTGGATAAGTCTCCACAAAATAGCTTTCTTGCCCGAAACCTCGATTTGAGAATCGTAGTCCTTGCCCATCAATATCAAGCCACCTCTGGGGCCTCCGGGCTTGTACGTGCTCGTCGTGGTGAAATGCGCCTCGTCGATCGGGGACGGATGCGCCCCGGCTATCACCAATCCTGCGATGTGGGAGATGTCCGCCATGAGGTACGCCCCCACTTCATCGGCAATTTCGCGGAATTGGTGGAAATCGATGGTGCGCGAATAGGCGCTGGCCCCACAAACGATCAGCTTCGGCTTGAACTCCGCGGCCTGCTGGCGGATGCGTTCATAATCGAGACGATACGTTTGGGAATCAACGTAATAGTCCTGGGCGGTGAAGAACTTGCCGCCAAACGAAACTTTTGCTCCATGAGAGACATGTCCCCCCTGGTTCAAACCGAGGCTGAGCACTCTATCGCCCGGTTCGAGAATTGCGGTCAGGACGATCTGGTTGGCGGCCGTGCCGGAGTGGGGTTGAACATTGGCGTATTGCGCTGAGAAGGTCTCTTTGGCTCTGGCTACGGCCAGCTCCTCGATGTCGTCGACCACCTCGCAACCGCCGTGAAAGCGGGCGCGGGGAAAGCCTTCGGTCGTCTTGTTCTGCACGATAGAGCCGAGCGCCGCCAGAACCGCTCGCGTGCACAGATTCTCCGCCGCGATCAGTTGCAGGCTGTTTTGCAGACGCTCATATTCTTTGACGAGCAACTCATAAACGGGCTCGTCTTGTTCTTTCAGAGCGTCCCAAACACCTTCGTGATACTCCTGAGAGGATATTCTTTTCGGTGTTTCCATCGAAGTTGCCTAGTGTCGTCACGCGCTTAGCTAAAGAAGCTCCTGACAATGTCGTTAAACGTCACATAGAGGATGAGCGTGAGAATAAGCGCCCAACCGCCGTAGGCAATGCCCGCCTGGACGCGCTCGCTCAGGGGTGAGCCTTTTATCTTCTCGACGATCAACAGCAAAACCAATCCTCCGTCCAGAGGCGGCAAGGGTAAAAAGTTGAACACGGCGATGACCGCGCTGATCAGGCCGAGAAAGTAGATATAATAAACCAGCGGCTGCTCGGAGACGATCCGATAGCTGAACGTGATGATGCCGACGGGTCCCATGAGGTTCTTGGGGCTGACAAGCCCGCCGACCAGTCGGCGCAACGTGACGTAAGCCTGAGCGACAAACATGACAGTCCGTCGATAGCCCATGACCACCGCCTCGACCGGTCCGTTGGCCTTGTAGGGCTTTTCGAGTCTCTCAAAAGGAACGGGTTCCGCGAAGGTGGACTTGACGGCGAAGTCATTCTCGCCAACAGCGGCTTCCGAAGAGGCGCTTCCCGTGGTGCCGTCATTGAGGCGATAGTCAATTGTGATTCGGTGACCGACGTTGCGTTTGATTTCCCGAATGATGTCATAAAAGTTCGATACGGCTGCTCCGTTGACCGCCGTGACGGTGGCCCCGCGCGGTATATCCAGCTTGGGCGCGTCGCCCGTAACAGAGATCGTCGTGGCAACGACGGGATGGGCCGCGTCGAAGAAGGCCGAAAATGAAATCCCGATTCGGGCCTCGTTGGCGTCTGCGTTCCATTTGGGCGTTACGACAATCGTGTGCTTCGCCTCCACTCCGTTGGCGTCCTCTCTTAACACGTCTATCGGTAGCTCCTTGCCCCCGCTCTTTCCTACCGTCGCCCGAAATTCCTCATACGTAGGACACGTGACGTCACCGACACTCAGAATGATGTCGCCGCTCTGCAAAAACGGCTTTTGCTTCACCGGCTCGGCAAGGCCCAACCGCTCCAATAGGCCGCGTATCTTGCGGCCGATCTTCGAACCCGACGAGCTTGCCACGGCAAGGTTCTCCATCTGGAATCGCGGCACCATGGAGTAGATATTTCCGTTCGGGGAGGCAACCAACTTGAGCTTGATCCGGCTTTCAACCGATACGGTCCCTTTTTGTTTGTCTTTCCGCTCGGCAGTCAACACTATATCGGGAGCAAGTGTGTTCTCGACAATGTCCATCAACTCCCAGTTGGTCTGAACCTTCTGGCCGTTGACCGCCCGGATGCGGTCGCCCGGGCGCAGGCCCGTCCTCTTGTAGAAGATTTCCGCATCCTTTGCGGTCAGCGGGGCAATCGTCAGAGTGTCCGGCGCCACAATGCCGAAGGTCCGGATCGGCTGGTTAGGAGTTTGTTCAGCCACAAGGGTGTAATCCCCCTGACTGCCGTCCTCATGCCTGACCTTCATCTCGATGTGCTCGTCTCTGCCGGACAGGGCCGCCGCCATCGCGATATTGGTGAAGTCGAGGTCCTTCTTCTTGCCCGCAATTTCGATGACCTCGTCGCCGGGACGCAGGCCCGCCTGGGCCGCCGGTGAATTAGGTACTACTCCGCCGACCACGGCAGGGGGCAGATCGATGCCCTTGAGAAACGCAACCATAAAGATAATCACGGCACTGATCACGTTGAAGGTGACTCCGGCGGCCAGAACGGCGGCACGAGTCAGGGCCGGCTTGTTGGCGTACGAGCGAGGGTCTTCGTTGGATTTGACCGATCCGATGTCATCCTGTCCCAGCATCTTGACAAAACCGCCGAACGGAATCAAGCCGATACGATATTCCGTATCGCTGGGGTTGCCCTTGCCGCCCACGGTAAAGGTCAACGCCCCCTCCGAGGGCTCATCCTCGGTCTTTCCCGGCTTGGTTAGAATCTCCGGCAGGATCCGAATCCGGATACCTTCTTCCCTCCTTTGCACGCCGAACAGGATCGGCGGCATAAACAACGAAAAGGCCTCGACCTTGATGCCGGACGCCTTGGCAACAACGAAGTGACCGAACTCGTGAACCATGATGACCAGCCCGAATCCGAGCAATACCATCAGAACGTTGCCGACGACGCCGATGTGCATTACGGCAAAGATGACAAATGCAACACCGATGGCGATCAGCAGAAACACTCGAAAATACTTGTCAAAGAGACCTTTTGATTCCGACATTAGAGTACCTCTAAATCAGCATACAGACCGGACACTATACGTTATGCGTCACTTTGGTGACCTGGCTTCTGGCCCAGGTATCCGCTTCGAGCAGCTCTTCGAGCGATGCGGCGGGCCTCGCCTCATGCTTATCCAGGCAGCGCTCGATAAGCTCGACTATGTTAACAAATCTGATCCTGCCCGCCAGGAATTCCTCGACGGCCGCCTCGTTCGCCGCGTTGAAGACGACCGCGGCGGTACCGCCCGTCCGGGCGACTTCATACGCCAGTGACAACGCACGAAAGGTTTCCGGATTAGGCTTTTCAAACGTGAGCTTGCCCATTTCTTCGAGCCGCAATCTTCGGGCGATTCCAGCCACACGCGCCGGATGCGTCAAGGCGTACTGAATCGGCAGGCACATATCCGGCTCGCCAAGCTGGGCGATCACCGAACCGTCCACAAATTCCACCAGGGAGTGCACAATCGACTCGGGATGAATCAGGACTTCGATCCTATCGACGGGCATATCGAAAAGCCAATGGGCCTCGATAATCTCAAGCGCTTTGTTCATCATCGTAGCCGAATCGATCGTGATCTTCGGCCCCATGTTCCACACGGGATGCGCCAGGGCCTGCTCCAAGGTCACGTCTTGGATGTCTTCGGCTGAGGCCTGCCTGAAAGGCCCGCCGGACGCCGTCAGGATGATTCGATCGACCTCGTGACGACGACCCGACTGCATTGCCTGGAAGACGGCCGAGTGCTCGCTGTCCACGGGTAGAATCGAGGCCCCGTTGTTCTTTGTTACCTTCCTGAGCAACTCACCCGCAATAACAAGCGGCTCTTTGTTGGCGATGGCCAATCGCTTGCCTTCCTTTGCGGCGGCCAGAACCGCCGGCAGACCTGCTGCACCGACAACGGCGGTCAGAACTGTATCAACGTCATCGAGTTGTGCGATTTGTGTCATGCCCTCGGGGCCGGCCAGGATTTCCAAGTCCAGATCGCCAGCCAGTTGGCAAAATGGCTCGACGTAATCAATGTTTGTGACAGCCACGACACGGGGTTTGTATCGACGTGCCTGTTCGGCCAGCAATTCAACGTTGCTGTGAGCACTTAATGCCGTAACCTGGTAGTCCGGCCCCAATGCCTCGACAACGCGCAGCGCATTTCTGCCAATCGACCCGGTCGAACCCAAAATGGCAATGTGTCTGGTCACGAATGTTTATTCCCGCAAGTCAATACAAACACAATCCTCAACGCAGCGACACCCGCGCATAAGTATACGGGGTCGCGGGCAGATGGCAAGAAGCAATGGCTCGTTTCGCATCAGTTATCAGTGAATGACCTTGTTGAGAGGGTAGGTGATGATAGCGGAGGCACCTGCTCGCGTGAGCCTGGGAACCAGGGATCGTTCAATCGAATCGTCGATGATGACCTCCACGGCCACGTAGTTCGAATCGGCCAACGAGGATACGGTCGGACTTTTTTCCGCCGGCAATATGTTCAGGATCGAGTTCAAATCGCTCTTTTTGATATTCATTTTCAGCCCGACCATGCCTCTGGCGTTGACCGCAGCGTTGATCAGTATAGAGATGTTCTCCACTTTCTCACGTTTGAATGCGTCGTTCCAGGCTTGTTTGTTTGCGATGAATCTCGTTGTCGAACTGACCACGGTATCGAGGATTCGCAGGTTGTTGGCGCGCAAGGATGTACCGGTTTCGGTCAGTTCCACGATAGCATCGACTAAGCGAGCCTTGACTTCAGTCGCACCCCAGCTAAACTCGACTTTGACGTCGACGCTTTTGTCCGCGAAATACTTTCTCGTGACGTTCTCGAGTTCGGTGGCGACGATACCGCCGGCCAAATCCTTCGGATTTTCAGCTTTTGACTCATCGGGCACCGCCAGAACCCAGCGGGCCGGTTTACTGGTGGCTTTGCTGTACGCGAGCTCGCAAACTTCAACGACGTCCGAGCCGTTTTCCATGATCCAGTCGTGGCCGGTAATGCCGGCATCGAGAACGCCATCTTCGACGTAGCGGCTCATCTCCTGGGCCCGCAACATGATGAGTTGGATCTGTTCGTCGTCGATACGCGGCCTGTAGCTTCTCTTGGAGTCCGCGATATGGAACCCGGCTTTGCCGAAAAGCTCGACTGTTGCTTTCTGCAAACTGCCTACGGGAATACCTAATTTCAAAATCTGCTCTGTCATTGTCTGCTTGTCTCGCTCGCGCGTTTCCCTTGTCCGGTTTGTCTATTTCTTCGCTTTCTTCTGAGTCTTCGCCCTGGTTTTGGCCGTCTTCTTGGCGGCGGTCTTCGTCTTCTTCTTCCGGGGACTTCTGGATTTCTCACTCTCCTGTCGAAGGAGAGCGTAGAAAGCGTACCCGTTCTTGGCCGGGACCTGCTTGGTCAAAAAGCCTGCGATTTGCTGCTCATCCGCGTCCGGGGTAACCAGACCATTGGTCCGAAGATATTCGAGCATCTTGCTCGTCAGCGGGATAGCGTGTCCCCGTAGGGCGACGAGCGTGCAGTAGTCAACGGCGAACTGGGTCATGCCGTCGATCTTCTCAAGTGCTTGCCTGGCTGGACGTTTGCCGGTTTTCTTCAAGCCTTCCAGCTCCACTTTGTGGAACTCATCGAATATGGATCGCAAGACCCTAATAATGGTCGAGGCGATCCCCTTGGTGGCGGAGGTATCTTTGCCCAAGACCTCGACGACCTCCTCTACGCGCGAGACACGTAGATCATTCCAATCGACGAAGTACTCCGCGAAACGGGCCATGGCCGATTCCGCCTCTTTCTCTGTTAGCTCAGCGCTGACCAGAGCGTAGACAATCGAATCCACAACGCCATCACGTCTGGCGGCCTGCACCGCCGAGTACTTATGGCTCAAAGTGCGATACAACGCTTGTATTTTCTTGGCATATTCCTTACTGTTCTTCATAACAGCCTCTATTGCGACAATCGCGCTGATACCGCACGAGCTCCTCAGCCCGCGCACTAAATCCCCATCTGTCCGCCCGACTCGCTTTCATCCTTGAGGTCTCTCTCGTTCAACTCCTTGACCGCTTGGTCTATCAACTCCATCGTCTGGAGGGTCTTCTTGAATTTCTCGTCCACGTGAAAGTGTAAGGCTGGACAGAATTTGCTCTGCATCCGGCCGGCCAGCAAGGCTTGTATACGAACCTTAGCATGGTTGATGGCCGTGAACGTCTTGTTCTGGCCCGCCTCGTTCGTGCCGAAAATACTCACATACACATGGGCGTTGCGTAAATCAGCCGCCACTTCCACCCTCGTGATGCTCACAAATCCTTCAATCCGCGGATCGCTAAGGTGATTCGTAATGGCGTCGCTGACCGCTTCCTTCACGACGCGAGCCACTTTTTCCTGCCTTCGGGTTGCCATAGATGTGCGTCAAGATTCAAGGGTTCTGGCCACTTTGACGATTTCGTAGAATTCCAGCACGTCATCGACTTTGACATCGTCGAATCCCGCTATTTTTATCCCGCACTCCAGGCCTGCCTTGACCTCGCGAGCGTCGTCCTTGAAGTGTTTGAGGGTCTCAATATTCAGGTTGTCCTTGAGCACAATATTATCTCGTATCAGCCGCATTTTGGCGCTCTTGGCCGCGATTCCGCTGCTAACATAACAACCGGCCACCGTGCCAATTCGTGAAATCTTGAACGTTGTCCTGACCACCGCCCGACCAAGTGCGTTCTCCGCTTCCCCCGGTTCGAGCAGGCCGACCATCGATTTCTGCAAATCTTCGGTAATGCGATAGATGATGTTGTAGAGCCGTATCTCGACGCCGCTTGCTTCGGCGATTTTAGCGGCATGTTCCTCGCTGACAACGTTGAACCCGATGATAATAGCGTTCGAAGCCTCGGCGAGCACGACGTCACCCTCTGTTATTCCTCCCGGCGCGGCATGAAGAATATTGATCTTAACCTCGTCTGTGCTCAAATCCGACAGATACTTCTTCAAGACGTCCACCGAACCCTGGACGTCGGCCCGAAGGATGACATTGAGCGATACAGTCTTGCCCGCCTCAATCTGACTGAACAGGTTGTCAAGCGTTACCTGGCTTCGTTCGGCCAGTGCCCCTTCTCTCTGCCGGGCCTGGGTTTCTTCGGCCGCGGATTTGGCTCTATTGATATCATTCAGGCAATAAAACCTGTCGCCCGCCTGTGGTACGTCACTAAGCCCGATGATCTCCACGGGCATCGAACTTGTGGCCGTCTTTATGTCCTTACCGTGGCTATTGGTGAGCTTTTTGACCCGTCCATAGGTGGCTCCGGCCAGAACCACGTCGCCCTGGTTGAGCTGCCCCTCTTTGACGAGCAGGCTCGCCACCGGCCCGCGCTGCGAGGACATCCGCGCCTCGATCACCCATCCCATTGCAGGGATCGTGTTGTCGGCCCGCAACTCGAGTAGTTCGGCCACGTAATCCAGCGATTCGAGCAAGTCATCGATGCCCTCACCGGTCACGGCGCTGGTCTTGACGACCTCCGTCTGACCTCCCCACTCGGTAGGTGTGAGATCTTGCTCGGACAATTGCGCGTAAATGCGGTTAATGTCGTAGCCGGGCAGGTCGATCTTGTTCAACGCTACGATAATAGGAACACCTGCCGCCTTACTATGGGCGATGGCCTCGGCGGTTTGGGGCATGACCCCGTCGTCAGCAGCCACCACCAACACAACTACGTCCGTCATATTGGCGCCTCGAGCGCGCATGGCCGTGAAGGCTTCATGTCCCGGCGTATCAAGAAACGTTACCGTCTTATCATCCCAGGCCACCTCGGAGGCTCCGATATGTTGCGTGATCCCCCCCGCTTCGCCCGCGGCGACGTGGGTCGATCGGATCTTGTCCAGAAGGCTGGTTTTACCATGATCAACGTGCCCAAGCATAGCGGCTACGACCGCCCGTTTCTGAAGATTCTTCCTCGGACGTTCTTCGAACTCGATCTCTATCTGCTCCTCCAGTGTAGTCTTGTGCTCGACGACCAGCTCCGTATCGAACTCCAGAGCGATCAGCTCAGCCAACTCATTGCTTATGACCTGATTGGCCGTCGCCATCGTCCCCTGCTGCATTAGCTTGAAGATGATATCCGCCGACTTGACAGCGAGAGCCGCGGACAAATCCTTGACGGTGATCGGCTCGCTCACCGATACTTTCTGGGGTCTGACGGGACCACTGATTTTCTGCTTGGCCCTGCTGGCGATCTTACGGCTCGGTCGGGCACGCAGGCCCTCTCCCCCGGCCGCATCCAGTCTGGCCCGTCTTTCTTCGATGTCTCTCTGTCGCCAACGACCACCCGTCTTCGCCTTCTTCCCGGCTTCCGACTCTCGATCGTCCTGCTTTCGCCCCCGCGTTCTTTCTTTATGCCGCTTAGGACCATGCCGTTTTTCTTTTGTCGAACCTGCACCTGAGTCTTCCGAACCGCTCTTACTGTACATCAAAGGCTCGGTAACAGGCGCGTCATACCTGCCTCTTTGCCTGGGCCTCGGCCGTCTAAGTGGCTCAGGTGCTTCGACCCGAACGACCTGAGGACCACTGAGCCTCGCCGGCTCAGGCTTTTCCAGAATCGGTCCGGCGGGCACAATCGGTTCCGGCTCAGGTTCCGGTTCTGGCTCAGGCTCTTTGGGAGCTTCGATAGTCGGCTCTTCCGGGGGCGACGGCTCCTCTGTTATCGTCGTAACGCTTTTGGATTCCTCTTCCTCCGGAGCCTCTGTCTCCTCGACAGGTTTCTCAAGCTCAGCCACCGCGGCTACTTCTGTCGGCTGGGTCAATTGAGCGGCCGGCTCGAGCGCGGGCGTATCAGGAGCTTCCGTTTCTATCGGCTCGGGCGGTTCTATTTTTGCCTTCTTCTTGACACGGACTTTTTCCAGGTCCACCTTTTCCGATGTTTCGACCGTCGTAACGTTCTCACCCTCGCTGAACCACTCTCGTACGGTCGCCGCCAGACCCGCAGATATGACCGACATGTGATTCCTGACGTCTAGGCCCTCGTCCTGGCACTTCTTCACAACGGCGGAACTCTTGACTCCGAGCTCCTTGGCTAAGATGTAGACTCTTGTAGTCGCCAAAAACAGTTCTCCAATCTCATTCGTATGCCGCGCGCTTCATTTTGAACGAGATATGCTTATGATTCCTTATCCTGTATTTTCGCCTGCTGGTGCGCCAACTCCTTCTCCGCCGTGTTCCGCTTCGACTCCTCAGCCGCGCGCTCCGATTCCGCAGCAGCGGCCGCAACTAGCTTCTCCGCCAGCTCCGGGCTAAGTTTTAACTCGTTCACCAGAGGTTCGACCCCCACGTCCTCCAGATCGGCAATGCTTATCACGCCAAGCGCGATGAACCTATCCACGGTGGTCTCATCGGCGCCGTCCACGCCCTTGACACAGTTTGCCAGAAGCTCAATACCCTGATTGTATTCTTCCGGCGTGAGTATATCGATGTCCCAACCCGTTAACCTGGCGGCCAGCCGCACGTTCTGTCCGTGCTTTCCGATAGCCAGGCTGAGTTGGTCCTCGTCCACCACTACGGTCGCTCGCCCTAACTCGAAACACAGGGCGATTTCGCTGACTTTCGCGGGCATCAATGCGTTAGAGACGAGCACCTGGGACGAATCGTTCCAACGGACAATATCTATCTTCTCTCCGCCGAGCTCATCAACGATGTTCTTTATCCTGCTGCCCCGCACCCCCACACACGCGCCAACCGGGTCCACCTTCTCGTCGAACGATGCCACCGCGACCTTGGTTCGGTAGCCCGCCTCTCGGGCCAGCGCACGTATCTCGATGATATTCTCCCCTATTTCAGGCACTTCCAGTTCGAATAACCGGCGGATGAAATCAGGATGCGTGCGGGAGAGAATGATCTTGACCTGGTTCGAGGTTTCCTTGACGTCGAGAATCAAACATCGGACCCGCTCGCCGACGCGATGGTTCTGGCCCATGATCTGCTCGCTTTTCGGCATGAAGCCCTCGGTCCAACGGTCGAGGTTAACGATGAGCGTACCGCTTTCGTAACGAACGACCGAGCCGCTGATGATCTCCCCCTTTCGCTGGGCAAACTCCGCGAAGATGCTGCTTCTTTCATCGGCCCGTATCTTCTGGATGATGACCTGCTTGGCGGTCTGGGCGGGGATTCGGCCAAGTTGCTTTATGTCGATCTGCACCTTGTCTTTGAAAGCCACGATTTGGCCCGTGCCGCGGTCGATACTAACTACAATGTCGCTGTCGGGTTCACCAAAGTGCTTTCTTGCCGCCGAGATCATGGCCTCTTCGAGATCCACAAAGATCGATTCTTTGTCGATGTTTTTGTCGCGAGCGATATTCTCGACGACTCGTAGCAATTCCTGATTCATCTTCTTCTCTTCCTGACTCATACTCTGCAACCTGGCGTCATAGGAACCACACCGAAAAAAAATGGAAACCATCCCGGTTTCCACTTCCCGCGGGAGCCGACCGATAACTGGGCTCCCTTGCACGCCAAGAACGAACAGAGGTTATCCTTCCCTTCGCGCTACATCATCTGCCTCCACTGGGGAACCCGACTCCGCCGGCCTTCTGGCAGATGGGAACCCGATATCCAAACCTCATTCGTTTCCCGACATCGAAGCAGAAACAGCGATTGCCAAACCAACATAGGCACATAGGCGCTGCCATACACATCCTGTGTTTGCCTACTGTGCACTGTTCGCTAATCCTGTCAAAAGCATTTCAGAACACCTCTAAATTCCAAAGCACCGTTTTGGCAGCTATTAATCCTTACAACTGAACCGTTTATAATATTCGTCAAATCCGCCACGAGCAATAACTTTTTTGTCAAATTCCCATATTTTTTACTGGCCTCAGCCCGTTCGGCCGTTTGACAGGAAAACTGTCAGGGTTCCCCCAAAAGCCTCTTTTACAGGCTATTAACCCTGATTCCGGGCCGAACGCCTCACCGCCTGCCTTGCGTCACAGTCATATCGAGCAGGCTGAATCCGCCATTTTTACGCCTATGGTCTCGAATTGTTCAAGACGCACGCGACCGGACGCGCTTGTCACGAGGCCGGAACCAAACGGACCGTTAGCTTCTCTGGCTCCACGGTGATTTTCTCAATACGGACTTTCCTCTTGTCGACCTCGAAGACCGGCTTGAAGGGTTCGCCGTTCAGCAGCGAAGCCGCGATCTTAGCTTCCAGGGCCTCCGTATCCTTGTGCGCCGTGCCGACTCTCTGCGCATACATTTTCTTGGCGATCAGTTTGGCCAGCGGGGTGATGTTCATCGCGCCGACCTTCACCTCGGCCACTCGCAGGTCCGCCAGATTATTCTCATTGATTTTCGGCTCCAGCGCGATCGTCACGACAAATTCGATGCCTTTCACACTGACCGTTCCCATCAGTATCACCGAATTGGGCACAAAAAGCACCGCCGGGGCGTACAATACGGCCCCTTCCGACATCCTCGGCCACCCCCAGCCAGCGACGATCTCGTTGATTCCTTTCTGCATGATGACTAAGTCAAACGGCTCGCCGCGCTGGACGCCGTTATAGAATTGGGGCGAAAGCTCATGTGTGAGGTATGGACTAACCTCTCCCGGCTCACGGTCAAAGGAATCGATGCCGGCCGGAGCGTAGTGAGCGGGCGTGTGTAGTAGCAAGCCCAGAATGACCGCAAGGACTACCAAGTCGACGAGAAGCCAAATGATCAGCTTTTTGTGTCTGCTTTTCTTACGGTTTTTCGAGTCCGTTGAGGTAGACGGCATTTCTCTCTTGCCTGAAACCATCCACGGGATTATAGTACCTGCGTCGTTAACTAAAAAGTCTTTTTCAAAGATGAGGAAGTAAAATATGGCAAGTCATTTTGCTGACCGCCTCTGTGAGGCGACGAGAACCAAGAAAACATCTCTCGTTGTCGGATTGGACCCGGTTTATAACAGGCTCCCGACTGCGATACGGGGCCATCGTCAAATGAACGACGAGTTCGATGCGGCGGCCGCTGTGGATGCCATCTTCGATTTTTGCACGCAGACCATGCGAATCGTTG
>CAYZAH010000013.1:0-17750 GCA_964475805.1 uncultured Pirellulales bacterium
CCCTTGCCCTCCAAACACAATCAGCCTAATCCCCTTCTTGCTATACGATTACCTCATGACCCAGCGTTTTCCCTTGTAAACTAAGCTGACAGAAGATCTTATGGCCGGATCGCCTCGGAGGTCATAGCTCAGCTCAAGCGTTTTCCTAAGATATACCTTAGCCCGCTCTCCCGCATCTGTCGCCACCGGGAAGTCCACCACCGCTGTCTCGTTGCTCAGGCCCGTGATAAATATTTTGATCTTCCTGGCCTGCACACCAAAATCGGGCCAAATAATCGCAATGTCCTTTGCATTATCCTCCCCTTGGAGAATCTTGCTGCCGACCTGGTCCAGCGATTCAAGGAACGGGTAGGTCTTCTCATAACGTTTACGGATACGCTCAAAAACAGCCGGGGATACGAACTTCCCGGCCGGCACGATCTGGAAAGTATCCGTCATCAAATCGCATTTTGGGTGGAAGCTGACGTCCTGCCCCGTGTCGTTCGTAATAGTGAGGATAATGTACCAGAACCTCGCCGGCTGGTTATCGGAACCTCTCCCCACGACGATCTGCTGCGGATGGGTGAACTGAACGTCCAAGGTCCAATGTCCGGGAGTGGGCACAATGGCTGGTTCAGGCGCCGCACTCACGTAGGTCGCCGAAGCCCATACTGCAATTACCCCAAAGAGAAACCTTTTCATCCTATTGCCCTCACGTGTTCGTATCATGCAAGATCTGAAATAGCATTCCAACCATTATTTTACCCGAAACGAATCCGAAAGCCAAGAACTTTTTGCCCGCGGATTCACGATCGTGAATAATTCATACATTGCTGACAATTCAAAAACATTTCGTCAGGGCGAACTCTTGCCTGGTGGGCGGAATTCAGGTATGTTGTGTCCGCTGGGGGCAATACGGTCAATATTGGTGCGGATAGTAATATGCCGGACGAACAGAAGGAACTGTTTCGACAACGGATCGAACAGTGGCTCGAATCCGAGGTCGCGTCGGCTCTCGACGAGTTGCTCGCCGACCAGCGGAGCAGTGATATCGCCGAGGTCGTTGAGCTCGTCGACAACGAGCACCGGCGAGCCATCTTCGACGCCATGACCGAGCCGATCGCTGCGGAGGTCCTGGAGAAGGTCGATGAGGCCACGCGAGCGGAACTGTTCGACCTGCTCGGCGATGAGAAATTGAGCCAGTTGCTCCTTCACCTCGCCCAGGACGACGTGGCTGACGTTCTCTTCGAACTGCCCGAGGAGAAGAGGACACAACTGCTCAAGACCATGCCGGCGGAAGAATCAGCCCAGATCCAGAAGCTGATGGGCTATTCTGAAGACTCCGCCGGTGGGATCATGGATCCCGTCCTGATCAGCGTGGCGGAGGAAGCCACTGTGGCCGAAGCGGTCAGCAAAATCCGCGCCGCCGAGATCGACGAGGATTTCTACTCTGTGTACGTTGTGGATAAGACTGGCCGATTTGTCGGGGATGTTCGCCTGCGACTTCTGCTGACCCGTCCCGAGGGCGTCCGAATCCGCGATCTAATGGATGCCGACACAATCTACGTCTACGCCGACACGGATCAGGAAGAGGTTAGGAATATCTTCAGCAAGAACGACTTGATCGTAGTCCCCGTTCTCGATAGGAATAGGCGCCTCATCGGGCGCATCACCGCCGACCGTGTCATCGAGGTTGCCGAAGAGGAAGCAGCGGAGGACCTCTACACGATGGCGGGTACCGATCCCGACGAACTGGATACCTTCTCAGCCGTCAACGCCGCCCGCATACGAATGACCTGGCTGCTGCCCTGCCTGCTCGGTACCGCTGTCACGAGCATGGTCATGATCTTTTTCAGAACCCATCATTTAGCGATTTTTGTAGCGGCTGCGGCATTTGCCCCCATGATCCAAGCCATCAGCGGCAATGCAGGGCTTCAAACTTCTGCTATCGTCGTGTCGGGGTTAGCGACGGGCCACTTGGCGGCTTTGAAGTTCGGCCAAGTCTGCACGAGGGAGGTGCGAATCGCCTTGCTCGTCGCCCTGACTTGTGCCGTGTTGGGAGGCGTCGCCTGCGCTGTTCTCGCCAACTCCAAAATAACGAACGATACGATGGAACATAGCATAGTGAAACCTGTCGGAATAGAACCCCTTCGGCTTGTTTTTGCCTTTGGGACGGCCATGTTTTCGGCGATCATGGTCGCCACGACGCTGGGCCTGTTTCTGCCGTTTTTGTTTCGCCGGGTGGGGATTGACCCTGCCATCAGCTCCGGTCCGCTGGTCACGACTGCGAACGATTCCATCAGTGTGACCATCTACATGATCTTGACGTTGTTGCTGACGACTTGAGCGTGGACGTGTAATCAGTATGCGCGCCGCTGGCGGCAAATTCCAACACCGGAAGCGTTGCCCCCCGGTCGCCTGTTTATCCGCGCGACCGCCGAGTGCTGATTGGGCCTCGCGGCCTCCTCTTCCGGGCTATTTCCTTAATGCGAAGGCCCTTTGGCGCCGGTTTGCGCGAATTGGACGGCATCGGTGCCATCTCTCCCAACAGTCTCAGGGCGTGCCGGGACACGTCCCGGGTGGAGTTGTCCGGGCGTTTCAATCCCTCCTTAAGGACTTCGAGGGCCAGCTTCTTCATCCTGCCGCGCATTTTTCTCAGCCCGTATGCTGCGGCATTCTTCGTCGTGACGGAAACACTGCCGAGCAGGGCTTTTTTCAGTATCTCCAGTCCGTCCTCCTGCATCCAGGACAAGTTGAATGCTGCCCGTCGTCTGTTTGACGCATCAGGGGAGTGGAGCTGATCCTGCAGCTTCTCGAGGAGCTTTACAGCCGCCTCGTCTTTCTCCCGACCTGAAAGTTTCCTTCTTTCTGACTCCATAGCGACACCCTCTGATATATCGGCAAGGGAGTATGAATTGCTAAAGTCCGATTTGCTTTTTTACGCGGACAGGGTCGCCGGCACCGCCATCTCGATCAGAACCCGACGTCGGAACGGTTATCAGGAAAGACCGATATTCCGGGCCAAATCCCTGTAGTCTGATTATCAAGCTTGACAAGTTGTTGTGAAACTATATAATATATCCTGTGTAAGGGTTTGTCTCTACAAATCTTATGGTAAAACGCGGTGCTCTCGGGTAGAGACCGGGTCTCGGCCTGGTTGCGACCCACACGATGGGTATGTAACTCACGGAGTTGACAGTAATTATGGGCACGGAACACCCCATTGACGATCAGGTCAAACTTGACCACGAACCCAAGCTGAACAGGTTCTTTAAGGCCGCCGTCAAGACCCGCGCCAGCGATTTGCACCTGAAAGTGGGCCAGCCGCCCAAATTGCGTCTTTTTGGCGAGTTGAAAAATACCACCGGTGAATCTCTGACCGCCGAGAAAATTGAAGAAATGGTCTTCGAGATACTCAGCCCGGCCCAGAAGCAGTTCTTTTTGGCTCACGGGACTATTGACTTCGCCCACGAAATCGATGGTGAACACCGCTTCCGCACGAACGTGTTTCGCCAGCGCGGGATGATCAGCCTTGCGGCACGGCGGGTCAACACCGTCATTCCTCCGTTCGAGGAGTTGCACCTGCCCGCTTCGCTCGCAAATATCTGCGAGAGCCGACAGGGGCTGGTCCTCGTGGTGGGCCCCACCGGCTGTGGTAAAACAACGACCATAGCCTCGATGATCGACTATATTAACCGCACTCGCTCCTGTCATATCATCACGGTCGAAGATCCTATCGAATATCTTTTCAAGGACGCTAAGGCCATCGTTTCCCAGAGGGAAATCGGGCTTGATACGCAGGATTTCGAGGAGGCCCTGACCTATCTGATGCGCCAGGACCCGGACGTTGTCTTCGTCGGGGAGATGCGGGACGCCAGAACCGTGATAGCGGGCATGAGAGCGGCCGAGACGGGGCATCTCGTCTTCGGTACGTTACATTCGGCCAACGCGGCCCAGGCGGTTCACCGTCTTTTGGACTTGTTCCCGCAAAACGAACGCGACCTTGTCAGGCAAACGCTGAGCCTGGCCATTCGAGCCGTGATCAGCCAGGTTTTGCTCCCGTGCCTGATCGAAGGCGTGGACAGAATACCCGCCGTGGAAGTTTTGATCACGAACGCCGCGGCCAGAAAGCTGATTGCCGACGGGCGCGAAGCGGATTTGCCCAACGTCATACGAAGCTCCCAGCAGGAAGGGATGCAGGACTTGACGTACAACCTGTGCGAACTGGTCAAGAACGGGTCCATCGACCCAAAAGAGGCGTACAAATACGCGCCGAACACAGAAGAGCTAAAAATGGCCCTCAAGGGTATTACGACCACGGCCAGCGGCATCTTGTAAGGTTTCATGGAGTCATTTATGGCGGATGTATTAGCAGCGTCAGTCGCATTCGGCGGCTACATATCCATCATCAAACTTATCGGTTTTCTGATCTTTTTCCTCGCGTGGCTGCCGCTTGTCGGCTGGGTGCACGACGATGCGAAGGTGATAGAGACGAAGGGTGTCACCTGGACGGGCGTTATCCTTGGGGCGGGCGCCGCCGGGGCAATCATCTGGCTGTTCGTGCCGATCTACCTCGTCGGAATGCTGTTCTATCTCATCGCCGTCGGCGGGGCTGCTTTGGCTTATGTTAAGCATCGCAATTCGCGCGTTCTGGATTTTGATCGTGTTCTAACCGTGGACCATATTAAGAGTCTGCTCGTTAGCAAGGAAAAGAAACTCGAGGCCCTGAAAGGCTTTACCTTCGTTACGGCCAACAAAAACGAAGTTCCGATGCCTGAACCCAGGACGCCGGAGTTTCTCGGTTACAAAATCGCCTACGACGTTCTGAACGACGCCATCTGGCGAAGGGCATCCAGCGTCGCGTTCGCCCCGACGGCGCAGGACTATCAGGTCTCGTATTCGGTTGACGGCGCCGTGCTTAAGCAACCGAGTGTCGCGCGGGAACAGATGACGTATTTCATTCACTTTGTCAAAAGTCTCGCCGACCTGGACACGAAAGAGAAACGAAAGCCGCAGAAGGGACGGTTCAAGATCCGCCAGAACAAGGAAGACACGCCGTGGGAGGTGGCTACGGCCGGCTCGACCGCGGGCGAACAGGTCAGGCTCAAACAGGTAACACAGGAAGGTATGGCCAGGTTGAGCGAACTCGGCCTGATGAGTGAACAGCGAGAGATGCTGGACAAGCTCCGTGAGGGAGGGCAAGGTGTGTTCATTGTGAGTGGACCAGCCAAGAGCGGCGTGACTACGACGCTGTACGCACTGCTCCGAAATCACGATGCCTTTCAGAACAGCATTGGCTCTCTCGAACGACAGCCGGCGGGTCAGTTGCCTAATATTACGCAGAACGTCTTCGCGCTCAGTGACACCGGCTCGACGACGTTTGCCAAGAAGCTCCTATCGGTCATCAGAATGGGACCTGACATCGTTGGCGTGGCCGAATGTGAGGACGCCGAGACGGCTCAGGTGATCTGCGCGGCCGCTAATGACGGCAAGCTCATCTACGTGACGATTCAGGCGGACAGTGTGATCCAGGCGTTGGGCAAATGGTTGAAATACGTGGGGGACAAGACGGTTGTCGCCGGGACGCTTTTGGGAATCTGCAACCAGCGGCTGTTGAGAATACTCTGCAACGAATGCAAGCAAGCCTATGCACCCGACAAGGAGCTTTTCAGGAAATTCAACATTGCCGCCGAGAAGACAAAGGTGTTATACCGTGCCGGCAAAGTGCAGTATGACAAGCACGGCAAACCGTTCACGTGCGAGAATTGCCAGGGAACGGGGTACTTCGGTCGGAGCGGGGTTTTCGAGCTCGTGATGATGAACGACGAGCTAAGGAAAGTTGTTAAACGCTCGAAATCGCTGCCCGAAATCGGCACGCAGTTCAGGCGAGCGAAAATGCTCTATCTGCAAGAGCAGGCGTTGAGAAAGGTGATCGGCGGAACGGTCGCGATCAACGAAATGATCAGAGTGCTTTCGCCGCAGAAGGCAAAGAAAGAAAGTTAATCATTCGGGATTTACGACCACGACTTGCGATTTTCGATTTGTCTGGCTCCGGAATGAGAACGAAATCGAGAATCACAATTCATAAATCGTGAATCACATGGAAGGTTGTTATGATAGCAAGCCTAATCGTAGTGGTTATTATACTGGGTTGTGCCGCGTTTCAGTACTTCAAAGGTACGGTCGTCCGCGCGTTTGCCACGATCATCATCGCTATCTGCGCGAGCATGGTGGCGTTTGGCTTCTTCGAGAGTCTGGCGAACCTCTTCATCACCCGTGGGGATGACAGCAAGTTCATTTCTCTGGTACCCTGGGCGCAAACGCTTTCCTTCATACTGCTTTTCGTCCTGTCTTTTGCCATCTTGCAGACCGGCATTACTTTCCTGACGCGCCACCCGGTGGACCTGGGATTCGTACCGGAACGCATCGGGCGGGTCATCTGTGGAATCATCTTGGGACTCATCACTTCAGGGATCCTGTTAACCGCCTTTGAGATGGGGCCTCTGTCAACGAATTACCCTTACAAGCGTTTCGATCCCGCGAAGCTGGAAGTGGACAGTCCCAACAGAGTCCTGCTCAATGCCGACGGTTTCGCGACGGGTTTGTTTGGTGTCCTCAGCAATGGCAGCTTCAGTGGGAAAAGAAGCTTCGCCATGATTCATCCCAATTACCTGAACCAACTCTTCTTCAACCGGCTCACCCACGTCGGCGACGCGTCGATTGTGAGCAGTGTCTCGCCGGCGATAGAAATACCCAAAGTAGCCGTCTGGCCGGCTTCCGAAACGATACGTGAACAGGCGGATCGTTTCGCTGCGGAGTTGAAAACTCGTGGCGGGCGACTTGCTTACGATGATAGTGGCAAGTCGGTACCGCTCCCGGTCGCCACGCAAGGCAGCTTCGATACAACCATCGTAAGGATCGGCTTCAAGAAGATAGCGATACGAAGGAGCGTTCAGGTCAACGGGGGCACGTTTACCCCTTCACAGTTGAGACTCATTTGTACGCGAAAGGGAGCAGAAGAGCTTAGTGGCAAGGGAACAAACGTCTATCCCATCGGCTTCCTGAAGTCGGCGAACGAGATAAGCATAGCCGACGAGATAAAGCTCTCAACCGATGATTTTGCACGTAACGCGAACATAAAGGATATCGACTTTGTTTTCCGCATACCGACCGGCTTCGAACCTGTTCTGGTTGAGTTCAAGCTGAACAGTATCGTGGAGATACCGGCACGAGCGATCGTACCCGCCGACCAAGCCCCGGCGCCAGCTATTTTCGCACCGCGCACCTCGTCCGAAGGCGGGGCTGGCAATGCGACACCGACACCGCCGACACCGCCGACACCGCCTGCAGGAGGCGCTCCTCAGCAGCGTCAGCCATCCGGCGGCCGTCCCGGTGGGCGCGGTGGTGGTAGATCCATCGTCGATGAATTAGATCGGTAACGATCCAACAGCTCGGCCGGTGACAGATCGCCACGACCCGGCGCCGAATCCTTCCGGGCGCAGACGACACTCATCTGCGCCGTCTGCGTTACCGTTGAGGAGACCGGGCTTGGGCGAGATTGACTAAGATACGGCGGTGAAATCCGCCTCTGGGGCGTACAGCCTTTCAAACACCCCTCCGACGACTGGGCAAGGCGTCA
Organism: uncultured Pirellulales bacterium; assembly: GCA_964475805.1. Classification (GTDB taxonomy): domain Bacteria; phylum Planctomycetota; class Phycisphaerae; order Sedimentisphaerales; family Anaerobacaceae; genus JAFGTG01. Next base: position 7,619 of record CAYZAH010000013.1, read on the forward strand.
GCTACAAACCACCAGCTCTTCCAAATCCAGAGCCATGAGATGTTCGAGATAGTCGTTCAACTCCTCTTCAGAGAACCCCTCGAGGAATTCAGGCTTGGCGGTTTTGTTGATTCGGCAAATGTAGTCTATCAACTCCCTTTTACTCATGCGCTCACACCCTTGAAATTGATTATCAATTGTTGGTTGCCGATCATCGTTTTAGTCGCTGCTACATCGTCAGCCGCAAATCGTAAATCAGCAATCCATGTAGTATCGTCAGGGTGGACGTCTTTTCTTGAGCTATCTCGATCTTCGCCTTTGGTAACGCCCCATAACCGAAGCCCCCACATAAGGAGCACTATCCAACTCGGACCACTACATGTGGGTTACGCAGAATGACGGCTGAACTGCGGTTCGACGCCGTCCAATAAAAACACCGCCGAGTCAGGTCTATCGGGGCCGAAAAAGTTTGGCAATTCTTTGCTTTTGTAATCCCCCTACCGGCCTATGTAAGATATGGACAAAGAGACGGCTGATTTGCTATAATATATTAGAGTTACTTCGTTTCAGATCGTTCAGGAAAGAGGGAAAATGAAACGCTTGAGAAGGGCTTGTCAAAGGCGAACGAAGAAGCGAGATAAGTTCAGGCGGCGAGCGGTTGCGGCCGGTACGGCCGCTGTCTTAGCGTTTGGAACCGCAGCAAGCCTCAACAGAGTCTTTGCCAAGGACACAGCGGACGGACACCAATTGGCAGTCAGTCAGGATGCTGACGCCGATTTGCTCGCCGATACAGAGGAAACCGCGATTGGGTATCAGCCGTTTGTGGGTGATCAGAACGGCAATGCCGTCATTGACGGTGTGGAGTTGGCCAAACGCTGTGCTGCGATGATCAACAATCTGTACGTATACATCCCCGGCACGATGATGCCTATCCCCAATGAGACGTACAGGGTGCAGCGATCGCTCTTCGGCGTCGAGCGATGCGACATTTGCGGCCAGGAAGTCAACATGGGCGGCTCGGAGATCATCAATCCGAAGCTCGGACTACGTTATCCCGATCCCAACGATTCTCTCGATGGTGCCTTTCTGCCCGATCTGGCCCTGCACTACATGGAGCATGGATCATTCGATTGTTTCGGTGACGTCCACAACGGCAGAGTGAATGTCACTCGCTTGCTGAGAGTACTCGAACTTCGGTACCCATTCGACCCGGATGAACACCAGTTGCCGGTTCCCGGTGACGATCTTGACGGAGACTTGCTGACCGACGCGGAGGAGTTGGCCGCCGGCTACAACTTGCATGACGCCGATCAGGACGACAATCTGATCCCCGATGGTATCGAGCTTGCAGGACAGTGTGCCGAGATCATCGACTCTCTACCCGTGTTCGACCCGAACGGGCCTGAGGTATACGCGTTGTACAAGGAGAGCTTCTTGCAGCGCGGTCTTGAGTATTGCGGTGTGTGCGGCTCGTCCGTCAACATGGGTTACTGGCGGATTACGAATCTGAAACTCGATCTCTCTATTGACGTGCCTGAGATTATACTGCACTACATGCAGCACGGCTCCTTCAGCTACGCGGGTGACGTCCACGGAAAAGGACGGATGGATGTGGCTCAACTCGTGAAGATATTGGAGATGCCTCGTCGGTGCGGTGATCTCGGAACGATCTATCTGCCCGCTGACGTAAACAAGGATTGTCAGGTGGACTCGGCAGACTTTGTCGAATTCGTCGAGCGATGGCTGCGCGACGCCGATCCGAACCAGGATAAGTGACATGAGCACTCCACACGGCGGTCGAGGTCACTACTCACCTGAATTCCGCGAGCATATCCGTGCGCTGAAGCGAATTGACTTCGAGTTAGCCTACCTTGCCGCGTTGTCGTTCGAGGGGATCAAGCCTCTGAGCCGGTGGGAGAAGCCTTTGGATGAAAGCGGGCTTGAAGTCTTGCGAGAAATGGGCCTGCTGGTCAAACCCATCCGCCGGACAGTCGAAGCCGGCGGAGAAGTCACTGAGACGATTTTCAGCCGGACTCCCGGATACGTCCAGCTATATGAGGCGAGTTACAAAGGCGAACCTATCGAAAAATCCATTCACACACAACGTCTCGAAGGCTTTCTCTTCGGATATCCGCCGTGCTGTGTGAACCAGTATGTGCGCAAGCCTTATGTCCAGAATAACCTGCCGCAGCAAGATCAGGAGATTCTCTTTCACTGGGCCTGCGAGGATTGCAAAGTCACGCCGGTATTGCTGCGTGAGTACAGAACCGCGCATGATTGGATCTGTACTTTATGATTTGCGCTTTTCGATTTAGCCAATCGTCAATCGGCAAGCGAAAATCGAAAATCCAACTTGGGTCACCTTAGTCGGCTTCTTTCTTCTTTGCGTATTGGGCGACGATCTGCTGCTGGACGTTAGGCGGAACCAGCTCGTAATGGCTCAGCGTCATCCCGTAGCTGCCTCGTCCGCCCGTGACACTTTTGAGCTGGCTGTTGTACTGCATCACTTCCGAGAGCGGCACCTGCGCCTTAATCACGATGAAGTTGCCGGGCAGCATCTCCTGGCCCTGTACCCGGCCTCGCTTGGAGGCGAGATCGCCCGTAATATCGCCGACGTTCTCCGCGGGGACGGTGACTTCCATATTGACGATAGGTTCGAGCAAGACCGGTTTGGCCTTCTCTAAGGCGTCGACGAACGCCCCTTTGCCGGCGGCTCGGATGGCGACCTATTTCGAGTCCACGGGGTGATACTTGCCGTCGTAGATCGACACGGCGATATCCTGCATGGGAAAGCCGGCGACGACACCGTTCTGCATGACCTCATTGATACCCTTGAGAACGGCCGGCTCGAACTGACCGGGAATCGAGCCGCCGAAGATGTCCCAGCTAAATTGCAGCGGCGGATCGGAGTTTCGCTCGGCCGGCTCGACGCGGAGGTACACCTCGCCGAACTGACCGGCTCCGCCGGTCTGCTTCTTGTGACGGTAGTGTCCCTCGGCCTTGATCGTAATGGTCTCGCGATAAGGGATCTTCGGTTCTTTCGTCGTTACCGTCAGCTTGAAGCGGTTCTGCATCTTTTCAAGCGTGACGCGAAGGTGCAAATCGCCCAATCCGCTGACGACCAACTCTTTCGTCTGCTGGTCGTGTGTAGTCTTGAAACACGGGTCCTCTTCGCACAATCTCTCGAGGGCGGTGCTGATCTTTTGCTCGTCACCTCTTGTGGCCGGCTCGAGCGCCAGCGAGAACATCGGCTCGGGCACGGGAAGCTGTTCGATCTTTCCGGACAGACTGCCGTCATGGACGAGATCGCCGATTTTCAGATCCTCAACCTTGGCCAACGTGATAATGTCACCGGCAACGCCGGCCTCGACCTGCTCGGTTTCGCCCCCCTGGGCCTTCAAGATGTGTCCGGGGCGAATGCCTTTCCTCTCGTCATTGCGCACGAGGTTGGTGTCGGATTTGACCGTCCCGCTAAAGAGGCGGATAGTGGAGTATTTCATGTTCGATCGCGGGTCGAATCCGATGCGGAATACCAGGCCGGCCAGCGGCCCGGCGGGGTCGGCCTTCAGCTCCTTGACGTTGTCGCCGTCCTTCAGTTGAACGGGCTTGGCCTGCGTGGGTGAAGGCGTACACTTGACGATGATGTCCAAAAGCTCCGGGACCCCGATCTCTCGGCGGGCGTCGGTGAAAACGATAGGAATAAGCGTCCCGGCCGCGAGGGCCTCAACGAAAACAGCCGCGATCTTTGCGACGGGTATCTCCTCGCCTCCCAAGTACTTTTCCATCAGTTCGTCGTTGGCCTCGATCACACTTTCGATAAGCTCCGTATGGGCCTGGCCCACGTCCATCACGGGAGAGTCTCCGGACTCGTTCTCGATGCAGTCGATCACGGAGGCTTTGTCCGCCGCGGGCAGATTGGCACACCGGCATTGCGAACCGAACGTATCCTGAATACTCTGGATGAGTTCGGAATAGACAACGTTTTCCGCGTCCATCTTGTTAATGACAATGATCCGAGGCATCCCGATCTCGGTGGCCAACTGGAACATTTTCCGCGTGTTGGTTTCTATCCCGGCGGCCGCACTAATCACAAGGATCGCCGTCTCGGCGGCGGGCAGCGCCTTGATCGCCGAGCCGGTAAAGTCAGGATAGCCCGGCGTATCGATAGCGTTTATCAGCTTTCCGGCGTGTTTGACGTAAACCGTCGCCGACTGGATCGAATGTTGGTGTTCTTTTTCCTCGTCATAGTAGTCGCAGGTGCTCGTCTTCTCATCGACGCTCCCGAGCCGGTTTGTCGCACCGGTTATATGCAACATGGCCTCTGCCAGGGAGGTCTTGCCGCTGCTTCCATGTCCCAAAAAAACAACGTTGCGAATATCGCCGCTTTCAACCACTTCTGAAACCTTTCGATTTACTATTGACAAGTGACTATTGACTATTTGGGCCGTCCGCCCACTTCCACGTGTTCCATCAGTCAACAGTCCCGTACAATAGTCAATGCTTTTCTACAGAGCAAGGATTTTTTGCAGAATTCCGGAAGATGGCGTACGCGGCCTGACGAAAGGAATGCTTGCGAACTACTATACAACAAGTATCGGCAAGGAGATATGCTGCAGAATGAATCCTACGGATGGACCGCCGCCCCTTGACTATTCGCGTTTTTCACCCTCTTTCCTCGTTTCTATCTGACCCTGCTCAGGGTCAAGGGCGACGTCTTCCAATGGTCAGTAGTCAATAGTCGATCGTCAATGACCTCACGACCTGAGGATGGGTCCGAGGTCTTCAAGCTCCTGCTGTGCAGCTTTCTTTTTGTGCTTGTGTTTGCCGCCCCTCAGCGCCTCGATCTTGGCCGTGGCCTTGTCTTGTAAAGCACCCGGCTGACGGGCCTTGTCCAGCATTTCCTCCAACGTGATCTTGCCCGTGTCATAGAGCCGCCAAAGATGCTCGTCCAAGAGCTGCATGCCCAGCTTCTTGCCGGTCTGGATACTCGAATCGATACGGTAGGTCTTGTTCTCGCGGATCAGGTTCGCGATGGCGGGCGTTACCACCATAAACTCGTAGGCGGCGACTCGGCCCTTGCCGGCCGCCAATGGACAGAGCGCTTGACTGAGCACAGAGATCAGGTTACTGCTCAACTGAATACGAATCTGCTCTTGCTGGCTCACGGGAAAAACGTCGATCAATCGCGTGATGGTTCCCGCGGCGCTGGTCGTATGCACCGTGCTGAAAACCAGGTGGCCCGTCTCGGCGGCCCTGACCGCCGCTTCGATGGTCTCCAGGTCACGCAACTCACCGACGAGAATCACGTCGGGGTCCTGTCTCAGCACGCGCCTTAAGGCCTCGGCAAAGCTCGGCACGTCCACGCCGACGGATCGCTGGTTAATGATGGATTTCTTGTGGTTATGGTAATATTCGATAGGCTCTTCAACAGTAACGATATGGCGATCGAAGTTTTCGTTGATGTAGTTAATCATGGTAGCCAGCGTCGTCGTCTTGCCACTTCCCGTCGGCCCGGTGACCAGGAACATTCCACGCGGCCTGCGGCACAACGCCTGACAGATCTTCGGCAAGCCGATTTCTTCGAAGGTCAATATCTTCGAAGGGATCAGACGCAGGACCAGGGCGAGATTGCCCTTCTGGCGGAAGACGGAGACACGAAACCGCCCCTGGTCGCCAAAGGCAAAGCCGAAGTCAGTTCCTCCTTCTTCCTGAAGCTCCTGCTGGTTCCGGTCGGGCGTGATCGAGCGCATCAGCGCCGCCGTATCGTCCGGCTCAAGTACCTTGGTTTCCAGAGACCGCAGATGTCCGTCGATGCGGAGCACCGGCGGCCGGCCCGTGGTCAGGTGTATGTCGGATCCCCCCTGTGTGACACAGGCCTGCAGTAATCGGTCCATATTCACGGTTGCCATGCAAAAATCCTCAATCGCGATGACTATTGACAATTGACTATTTGGGACACGCGCCCGGTTCCAACGCTTCGGCGTCTTTCATTAGTCAATAATCAATGGACAATAGTCAATTCCTTAATCAATCGCAGCGCCTTCCGTTTGTGTGATTCTCACTACTTCAGCAGGCGTTGTTACTCCTTTGAATACCTTCATTACTCCGTCGTACATCAACGTTCTCATCCCTCCGGCCTTGGCCGCTTTTCGTAATTCCGTCGTCGGCGCTTTGGTAAAGGCCAACTCCCGAATCTCATTGTTCATCTCGAACATCTCGAAGATAGCGATTCGGCCTTTGTACCCCGTCTTCTGGCACTGACTACATCCGGCCCCTTTGTAAACGGGCTTCTTCCCGAGTTCCTTCGAATTGATCCCCAATGCCTGCAAATGCTCCAGATTCGGATTCTCGTCAATCGTCTTACATTTCTTACAGATGACGCGAACGAGACGCTGTGCCATGATCGCCTGGATCGAGCTGGCCACGAGGAACGGCTTGACGCCCATGTCGATCAGACGCGTAATCGCGCTGGGGGCGTCGTTCGTGTGCAGCGTGCTGAACACCAGGTGCCCCGTGAGGGCCGCCTGAATAGCGATATCCGCCACGACGCCGTCTCGAATTTCGCCGACGAGAATAATATTCGGGGCCTGTCGCAACATCGCCCTGAGAATCTTGTCGAAGCTCAGGCCGATCTCATCTTTGACCTGGCACTGGTTCATCCCCGCGAAGTTGTACTCCACCGGGTCCTCAGCGGTAATGATCTTCTTATCCGGCTTGTTGAGTTCCTGAAGTGCCGCATATAGAGTTGTCGTTTTCCCACTACCGGTCGGGCCCGTAACCAGGAAGATGCCGTTCGGTCTCTTGATGATCTGTTGAAACTGCTCGTAGTTGTCCTGCTCGAATCCCAGCGATTCGATACCGATATTGACCGCATCCGGGCGCAGAATTCGCAACACGACGCTCGGGCCGTGGGTACCCGGCAACGAGGACACACGGAAGTCGATGTCCTGACCGCCGATCTCACGCTTGATACGGCCGTCCTGCGGGAGCCTCTTCTCTGCGATGTCCATACCCGAGAGAATCTTGAATCGGGTAATCAGCGACGCCTGCATACCCTTCGGAATGCTGTCTCGCTCGATGCAGACGCCGTCGATCCGGTATCTCAGCCGGACTCGCTCGGCCATCGGCTCGATGTGAATATCGCTGGCCCGCATGTAGTAGGCGTTGTCGATAATCAGGTTCACCAGCCTGATGATCGGCGCGTCGTCATCAAGGCCGGCCCCTTGCGCGCGAAGCGCTTCGGCCTGAAGCTCATGGCCGACTTCGGCAAGCTCCGCGGCGGTCGCATCAATACTATGCCTGAGCCGGTCGTCCTCTTCCTTCCGGTTCTGATCGAAGGAATCCTCGATGTAGCTGCGAATCTTCGTCGGGCTGGCAACATAGCATTGCGGATCGCTGTTCAAGCGAAAGCGGATGGCGTCCATCATCTCCAGGTCGGTCGGATCGCTGATAATCAGCTTGAGCCTGCCGTTGTTCATCTCCATGGGGATAACGCTGTGTTTCTTGACCAGTTCCTCCGGAATGAGCTTGGCAGCTTCCGGCGAGATGGACGCGGTGTTCAGATCGACGTATTCCAACCCAAATTGCTTGGCGATGCACTTGGCTAAGGCATCTTCGGCGAGCAGACCCTGTTCGACGAGTATCTCGCCGAGGCGCTTGTGGTTGCTTTTAGAGGCCTTGATCGCTTTGACCAGGGGTTCTTTCTCCACAAGACCGGCTTTGTATATTATTTCACCTAAGTGCCTGCGCTGTTTTGCCATAGTCTCCTCAAAAAAACCGATGACCCAGTGCACTTATTATACCATCTGCGTCGGGGTTAGTCAATTGCTCAATTTCACCCGAAGCATATTCAGCGCGGTTTGTGCCGCTCGCCGTCGTACGACCGGCCTGTCGTGGGGAAAAATGTAACGTTTCGTCAGACTTTCTCTGTCGCAATCTACAGTGATATATACTAAACCCACGGGCTTTTGTTCGGTTCCGCCGGTCGGACCGGCTATGCCGGTTATGCCTATGGCGAAGTCTGTACCGGCCCTTTTCCTCGCCCCCCGCGCCATCGCTTCGGCTACCTGCTCGCTCACCGCCCCGTATTTGGCGATTAGCTCGGCGGGCACGCCAAGTTCGCGGGTTTTGGCCTCGTTGCTGTACGTGATCCAGCCGCAGTGAAAGTAGCCGCTCGCTCCAGGCACGTCCGTCAGCCTCTTCGCCAACAGACCGCCCGTACAGGATTCGGCGACAGTGACGGTCTTCTTTTGCCGAATCAGCTCCTCCCCCACAACCTGGGCCAGGGTCTGGTCTGCCCCACTGAAAACCAACTCGCCGAGAATGCCTCGCAAGGTATCTTCATCCTCTCGGACCATGTGTCCGGCTGTTCGTTCGTCGTCCGCTGTCGCGATGATGTGCAGCGTGATGACGCCGGACGAGACGGTGCAGTTGATCAGCGGATTTCTGCCCCGCTCCATCATGGTTCCGAGCATCTCGGCGATGGTCGATTCGCCTGCCCCGAAGCACTTGAGCCGCTTGACCACGATGGCCTGGCCGCCGGTAAATGGCCGCAGTTCGGGCAGAACCGATTCGGCGAACATCCGCTCCATCTCCATCGGCACACCAGGCAAAACGAAGAACCATTTGCCGTGAGACTCGGCCCAAATCCCCGGCGCGGTCCCAATATTGGCCAGGGCCTTAGCTCCGGCGGGGATATAGGCTTGGATGTTGTTCCTGGCGGGCATCGTCCAGCCCCGGCTAACGAAAAGGCTGCGCACCTTCTCTAACAATTCCTCTCGCAATTCCAATTCGACACCGAGGAATTTTGCCAACCCCTGGCGCGTTAAATCATCGTCCGTCGGCCCAAGCCCACCCGTTGCGACAATGATATCGGCATCAGCGCTGGCCAAGCCGAACGCCCGCGCAATTGCGTCGATTTCGTCCGCAACTACATAGGCGCTGACAACAGGAATCCCGGTTGAATACAGCTCGGTGCTCAAATGCACACTGTTCGAGTTGACCGTCTGGCCGTTTAGAAGTTCGTTGCCGATACTGACGATACTTGCCTTCTTCATGAGGCAGATTCTAATTTCGGCTCCGTCCGAAAACAAGAACAAACAGAACCACTCATAACTGCCCTTGCTCTGAGGAACAGGAAGACTGATATCTTCCACGTCATCAAGGCGGTGAGCGCAGATGAAGAGGCGGCCTTGCCGGCCGGTCCGGGGCGGATTCGGGATTTAACCGTCTTTTAGTCGTAGCCTAATATGTTTCTAACGGAGAGATCGTATGTATGATGCGCAGCCGGGCAAATGCTTCGGCGCTGACTGTACACGAGACAATTGCGGCCGAGCACAAGGAGACCATAAGTAATCCGCCCGCCGAAAGGGCGCCGTTCAACCAGTTCACAACCTCAGCCCCCGCTCCGTCCAGCCCCCCTTCCACTTTGCGGCGGGGGCTTTCTTCATTTATGATTTGCGATTTATGATTTACAGATGCGGCCTCGCCGGACGAAACCCCAAAATCGAAGATCGGAGATCATAAATCCCGATCAAACTTCTATGCCGGCGGCTCGCTTGGCGGATTCGACGGTGTTGTAGAGGAGCATGGTGATGGTCATCGGGCCGACGCCGCCGGGGACCGGAGTGATGAGGGATGCCTTTTCCTTCACGGCCTCGAAGTCTACGTCGCCCACCAGGCGATACCCCCTTTTCCTCGTGGCGTCCTCAACGCGGTTGGTGCCGACGTCGATGACGACGGCGCCGTCTTTAACCATGTCGGCGGTGATAGTATTGGGCCGACCGACAGCGGCGACGACGATGTCCGCCCGCTTCGTGTGGTCACTTAAATTCTTTGTGCGCGTATGACAGACGGTAACGGTGGCATTGCCCATGGCGTTTTTTTGGATCAGCAAATTCGCCAGGGGCTTGCCCACGAGGCTGCCCCGGCCGACGATCACGACGTCGGCTCCCTCGATGGTCACGTCGCTTCTAAGGAGCATTTGAATGATGCCGTGGGGCGTACAGGGCCAAAAGGCCTTCTCGCCTATGACCATTTTGCCCACATTGATGGGATGAAATCCATCGACGTCTTTAGCCGGATCAATCGCAAGCACAACTTCAGATTCATTGAGCCCATCAGGTAAAGGCGATTGGACCAGGATGCCGTTGAT